>JAYTBL010000840.1:0-7513 GCA_043736975.1 Polyangiaceae bacterium | reverse complement strand
GACAGGGCCTTGCTAGTCGAGGAGGTCGAGGCACGTCATCAGCGTGGCCACCGCTTCGTCGATCCGACCGAGAGAGGTGGCGAGCGGCGGGAGCAAATAGAGGCAACTCCCGATCGGCCGCACGAGGAGCCCGCGGTCGAGCGCCGCGCGATGGATCGCGATGCCGTCCCGATGGGGGAACGGGCGCGGCTCGCCGCTCTTCCCGTCGACCAGATCGCATGCGGCGACCGCGCCGACGCAGCGTGCGCGACGAACGTGGGGGTGGGCGGCGAGCCGCTGCCACCCGTCGCGGAGCCGGGTGCCCAGCTCGCTCGCGCGCGCCAGCACGGGCCCCTCGTCGAACAGCGCGAGGTTCGCGGCCGCCACCGCGCAGGCGAGCGGGTTCGCCGTGTAGCTGTGACCGTGCAAGAACGCGCGAGGCTGCTCGGGCTCGCTCCAGAAGATGTCGAAGAGCGCGTCCGACGCGCAGGTCACCGCGAGCGGGAGGACGCCACCGGTGAGCCCCTTCGACAGGCAGAGCACGTCGGGCTTCACGCCCGCGCCGACGCACGCCAGAAACGAACCGGTTCGTCCGAAGCCCGTGAGGACCTCGTCGAAGATCAAGAACACCCCGTGACGATCGCATGCGCGGCGCAGATCGACGAGCAGCTCCGGGGGCCACATCCGCATGCCTCCGGCGCCCTGGAGCAGCGGCTCGGCGATGAAGGCCGCGAGGCTCGACCCGTGCGCCGCGAAGTAGGCCTCGATCACGGCCCTTGCTTCATCGAGCGCGAGGTCAGAGAAATCTCCGAGCACCTCGCGCCGCGGATCCTCCGGGACGGCGAGGCGCTCGCATCGGAGGAGCAGCGGCTGGAAGATGCCCGAAAGGAAGTTCCCGAGCTCCCCTACCCCGACCGCGCCCAGGGTGTCTCCGTGGTACGCGCCGTGGAGCGCGCCGATCTTGTCACGGCCGCGCTCGCCGCGAAGGAACTGCGCCTGAAACGTCATCTTGAGGGCCACCTCCACCGCCGTCGAGCCGTTGTCCGAGAAGAAGCAGCGCGTGAGGTTCGAGGGAAGCCGCGGCAGCAGGCGGGCCACCAGCTCGAGCGCGGGCTCGTGCGTGAAGCCGGCGAACATCACGTGATCGAGCGCCAGGGTCTGGCGCCGCAACGCGTCCATCAGCTTGGGATGGTTGTGCCCGTGCACGCAGGTCCACCAGCTCGAGATGCCGTCCAGCACGCGCCTTCCGTCGGCCAGGACGAGCTCGCAGCCCTCGCCGGCGACGACCGGCAGCGGCGGGTAGCGCTCGTGCTCCTTCATCTGGGTGAAGGGATGCCAGACGTGCTCGAGATCGAAACGGACGCGGTCGGTCCATGAAGTCGGGAGAGGAGTCGTCACGCGTGCAAGATTGCACGGCCCGGGAGCGCGAGGCGAGCCCTGTCGCGCACGACGCAGACGGCATGGGCACGTTGCCGCGTTGCCGAAGGTCGGGATCGCAACATGGATGACGTTCAGATCGGCGGCTCCAGGAACGCGCGCACCGCTTCCTCCGCGAGGTGCACGAACACCACGACCACATCCCCCGCTCGAGCCGCCGCGTAGGCCTGCTCCAGCGACGCGACCTCCGACGCCGCGTGCGCGAATCGATCCGCGGGCAGCCCCAGCGCCGCGAACGTGCGCTCGAACAGCGCCGGGATCTCTCCGGCCGCACGGCCGCGCAGGTAGTCGGGCAGATCTCGCACATACACGCGCGCCGGATCCGCCGCGTGGATGGCGCGCGCCACCGCCTCGATCTCCGCGTCGGTGCGATCGCCGGGGCTCGCGGTCGACACCCACAGGCGGCCTGCAGGAGCGCGGAGCGACTGCACGAACCCCAGCACCGCGCGCACGCCCTCGGCGTTGTGCCCGAAGTCGAGGACCACGGTGACGCCGCCGCGCACCACCACCTGGCCGCGCCCGGGGTTGTCCTTCATGCCGAACGCACGCAAGCCGGCGTCGATCGCGGCATCGGGCAGGCCGAGCGCGCGCGCCATCGCGACCGCCCCGAGCACGTTCTGCACGTTGTAGCGCGCGCTGCCTCCAAACGTGATCGGCACCTCGGCGACCGGCACCAGCTCGGTCCGCCGCGCGCCGTGAACCGCGACAATCGCGCCGCCTTCGGCGACGACCGCGCGACCGCCACCGGCGAGCACCGACGCGATGGTGGCGCGGGCCGCCGCGTCGGCGGGGCCATCGAGATCGGCGAAGAAGGTCACGCCACACGCCAGCTCCGCGGCCAGCGCCACGAGGCGCGGATCGTGCGCGTTGACCACGGCGGTGCCGCCCGGGACCACGGCATGCAGGACCACGGCCTTCACCTTGGCCATGGCCGCGACGTCGTCGATGCCATAGAGGCCGAGATGGTCGGCGCTGACGTTCGTGACCAGCGCCGCGTCGCAGGTCTCGACCGCCAGGCCGCGCCGCAGGATGCCGCCGCGCGCCGTCTCCAGCACCGCGAGCTCGACGTCGGTGCGGCGCAGCGCGATGCGCGCGGCAGCGGGGCCGGTCCAGTCGCCGGCCTCGACCGTCTCGTCGCCGATCTCGATCCCGTCGGTCGAAGCGAGCGCCACGCGCTTGCCGGCCTCGCGCGCGATCCGCGCGAGCAGCCGCGACGACGTGGTCTTCCCGTTCGTGCCAGTCACGAGCGCCACCGCGATGGCCGACACCGCACTCCAGGTCACCTCGGCGACCTGGGGCAGCGCATGCCGCGGGTAGGCGATGGCGCCGCGCCCGCTGCCGAGGCTGACCACCTCATCGTCCCACAGGAGCGGCAGGCCGCGCTTCTTCGACTCGACGGCGAGCGCCAGGAGCTGCGGGCTCGTGTCCCGCGCGAGCAGATCCGCGAGCTCGGACCGCTTCGGCTCGAGGGGGAGCGCGCCGCGCCCGGCCAGCACCTCCACCGCGCTCTGCGCCGCCCACTCGCTGGCCTCGGCCCAGGCGAGCATGACGTCGATGGGCGCCGCGTACGCGAGGATCGCGCCGCCGCGGTGCGGCCGCACCAGCAGCTCGATCCCGGGGTCGGCCCCGAGCGCGCCGCGCATCCGGTCGAGCTCGTGGCGATAGGCCGCGATCACCGTGTCGAGCGACTCGCCGTCGTCGAGACCGATCTCCACGACCACCAGCGGATGGCGCGAGAGATGCGTGGGACCGGTGAGACGCCGGGCGTCGATGAGCTGCATCGACGGCTAGTCGTCGCGTTCGCGAGCGAGGCGAACGCCGCGCGCGTCCTCGATGACGATCGCGCCATCGAGCACCTCACCGGCGCCGTCCGACTGAAGGACCACGGGCGCGCTGCGGGCGGCGGGCGGCGCAGACGCGGTCGCACCCGCGCCGTCGAACGTCGGCTTGAAGTAGATGACCTGCTTCCAGCTGCGCGCGACCTTGTCGGCGAAGAGCAGCAGCAGATCCCCGCGCTGGCCAGCGGCGAGCGCGGCGTTGATCGCGGCCTGCTCGTCGGGGATGACCTGCAGCTCGGCGCGCGGAAAGCCCTGCGCGAGGAGCTCGGCTTCCATCATGCGCGGGATCTCATCGGCGCCGCGGCCGCGGAGATCGTCGTCGCGCCGGAGGATGATGTGGTCGAACGCCTTGCCCACGATGCGGGCGATGCCGCGGATGTCCTCGTCGCGCCGGTCGCCCGGGGCCGACACCACGCACACGCGGCGCCCGCTGCACTCGAGGCGGAGCGAGAGATCGATCATCGCCTGCACGGCGGCGGGGTTGTGCCCGTAGTCGAGGATGACCTTGAACGGCAGCTCGTCGAAGACGTTGGTGCGCCCCGGCACCTGGTAGTACGAGGTGTCGAAGGTGCGCAGGCCCTGGCGGATGTTCTCCACTTTGACACCCATCGCGTAGCACATCACCGCCGCGAACATTGCATTCTGCACGTTGTGCATCGCCTTGCCCTCGATGGTGGCAGGGATGAGGTGCGTCCAGAGCAGCGGGAGGTGCGCGCCCTTGTCGTAGAGCGTGATCATGTGGCCGTTGATGCCCTCCTCGAGGACCGCCGCCAGGCCCCCGGCGCGGAGGTGCTTGCGCACCAGATCATGGCGCGGGTTCATCGTGACGTAGGCGATGCGCGTGGCCTTGGTGTGGTCGGCCATGCGGAGGCAGTTGAGGTCGTCGGCGTTGAGCACCGCGCAGTCGCGCGCGACCTCGACCACGATGCGCTTGAGCTCGGCGAGCTGCTCGAGCGTGTCGATGCCCTTGAGACCGAGGTGATCCTCGCTGACGTTGAGCACCGCGCCCACGTTGCAGTTGCGGTAGCCCATGCCGGCGCGCAGGAGGCCGCCGCGCGCCGTCTCCAGCACCGCGAGATCGACCGCGGGATCGCGGAGGACCATCTGCGCCGACTGGGGGCCGGTCATGTCGCCGGCGACGGTGCGCTCGCCGTCGATGTAGACGCCGTCGGTGGTGGCCAGGCCGACGGTGTGGCCGTTCATCTTCTGGATGTGCGCCACCATGCGGGCGGTGGTGGTCTTGCCGTTGGTGCCGGTGACCGCCGCGATGGGGATGCGCGAGAGCGCGCCCGCGGGGAACAGCATGTCCATGACCGGGCCGGCGACGTCGCGCGCCTTGCCCTCGGTCGGCGCGACGTGCATGCGGAAGCCGGGCGCCGCGTTGACCTCGCAGATGCCGCCACCCACCTCGCGATGGCTCTCGCGAATGTCGGGCGTGATGAAGTCGACGCCGCACACGTCGAGGCCGATGGCCTTGGCGGCGCGCATCGCCATCTCCTGGTTGTCGGGATGCACGACGTCGGTGAGGTCGATCGCGGTGCCGCCCGTGGAGAGGTTGCCGGTGCCGCGCAGGTAGAAGACCTCGCCGGCGGGCAGCACCGTGTCGCGGGTGACGCTCTTGTCGGCCATGAGGCGCTCGGCCTGCGCGTCGAGCTCGATGCGCGTGAGGACCTTCTCGTGGCCGATGCCGCGGCGCGGATCGCTGTTCACGATCGCCACCAGCTCGGCGATGCTGCTCTTGCCGTCGCCGACCACGTGCCCCGGGACGCGCTTCGCGACCGCGACCAGCTGGCCGCCGACCACCAGCATGCGGTGATCGAAGCCGGCGAGGAAGTTCTCGATGACCACGCTGCGCGCGTGCTCGCGGGCTTTCTCGAAGGCGGCGCGGACCTCGTCGCCGTTCTTGAGATCGAGCGAGACGCCGCGGCCGTGGTTCGCGTCGAGGGGCTTCACGACGACCGGGTAGCCGAGGCGCTCCGCGGCGGCGGCGGCGGCCTCGGCGGTGCGCACCACGCGCTGGCGCGGCACGGGCAGGCCCAGCTCGCCGAGGATGCGGTTCGTCTCCTCCTTGTCGGAGGCGATCTCGACCGAGATGTGGCGAGTCTCCGAGGTGACGGTGGCCTGGATGCGCTTCTGGTACTTGCCGTGCCCGAGCTGCACCAGGCTGTAGTCGTTGAGGCGCATCCACGGAATGTCGCGCGCCTCGGCGGCGCGGATGAGCGCGCCGGTGGAGGGGCCGAACTGGCGGCGCTGCGCGAAGTCGATGAGCTCGATGAGCTCGGTCTTGAAGTCGAACGCGGCGGTCTCGTCGCCCTTGCGCGCGGGGCGGAGCTCGGGCGGCAGGAGGTCGTGGATCAGCGCCAGCGCGAGGTTGCTCGCGGCCTCGCCCACGCGCTCCTCCTCGTACTCGAAGACCACGTGGTAGTGGCCGAGCGTGCCCTCGCCGCGGGTCTTGCCGAAGACGGTGCTCGCGCCGGTGAGCTGCTGGAGCTCGATGGCGACGTGCTCGAGCACGTGGCCGAGCCAGGTGCCGCCGTCCTCGGTCAGGCGGCGCACGAAGCCTCCCTCGGTCTCGAACGAGCATTTGTGCGAGCGCAGGCTGGGTATCGCGGCGAGGAGGCCATCGGCGAAGCCGGGGATCTTCGCGCTCGGCCAGCTCTCGAGCACGCCGAGATCGACGGTGAGGCGCATCACCGGGAAGTGCGCGTACAGGCTGGGGCCGCGATAGACGCGGCGCTCGAGGAGCTCCATGAACCTTCCTAGGCTTGCTCGGCGGGCGCCGCGCGACGGGTTTCGAGATCGAACGTTCCGCCGTCGACCAGGACGTGCAGGCGCACGTTCGTCATGCAGACCGGCTTGCCCTCCTTGGTCTCGGCGATCGACGAGTGGGAGAGCTCCGAGGCGTCGACGACGGTGATCGCGCCCGCGCCCACGACGGTGAGCTTCTTCGCGTGATCGATGAAGGCGGCGGTATCCTCGTCGAGCCCGACGCCCACCGCGAACGGGTTGTACGCGAGCGCCGAGAGCAGGCGGCCCAGCCGATCGCGCTGGCGGAAGTGCTGATCGATCATGATGCGATTGGTCAGACCGAACCCGGGCACGAGCGTGACGCGCCCGGCAAGCGGGGTGTGCCCTTCGGCGCCGAAGGCGATCATGTGCTCGCTCAGGATGGCAGCGCCGGCGCTCGTTCCACCCACCGTGACCCCGCGCGCGTTGGCGCGGCGGATGGCCTTGGCGACGGGCGTGCCGCCCAGGATGGTGGTGAGCCGGAGCTGATTGCCCCCCGTGACGAAGATCGCGTTCGCCTTCTCGATGTAGTCGAGCCACTCGGCCTTGCTCGCGTCGTCGCGCGAGGTGAACGGCAGTGACTTTGCCTCGTCCGCGCCGAGCTTGCGAAAGAGCTTCTCGTAGCGCCGCCCCGTGTCCTCGAGGGTCGAGGCGGTGGGGATGATGACGATGCGCGCGCTCTTGCCGCCGGAGACCTCGATGAACTTGCGGAGGATGTTGGCAGCCCCCTCCTTGTCCTCGGCGCCGCCGATGGGAACGATGAACCCCCGTTTCTTGTCGCCTTCGATCTTCGCGGGGCTCATTTCGATGCTTTCGTCGATGCGGTGGAGGCAAGACCTTCGAACGTTCCCATGACGACGGGGCGGTGCCCGCGGACGACGAATCGCCCCCGGGCCATGACGTCGCGTACGCGATGCTCGTCGTCGAGGACGACCAGGTCGGCGTCGCAGCCGACGGCGATGCGGCCCTTGCCGGAGAGGCGCAGCAGCGAGGTGACGTTGCTCGTGAACACGGGGAGCACGTCGTCGAGGGCGAGGCCGCGGCAGAGCAGCTGGGCAAGCGTCGCGGCGATGGCGGCAGGGCGACCGACGTCCATCTTCACGAGGCGCCCGTCCGGACCGAAGGTGGGTATGCACCCGCCGCCGTCGGAGCTGCACGTGAGGCGATCGCGGGGAGCCCCGGATTCCAGGTACTTCGTGATGGCATCGGCGGCGGTGATGGCCGGGTCGCCGTCGTCGACGGGGAACGCAGTGACGTCGACGGTGCTGCCGCGGCGCGCGAGCTCGAGCGCCTCTTCGAAGAGGCGCGGCTGGCGGTTCACGTGGGTCGGGTAGAAGACCCGGGCGGGGAGCTCGGTCTCGTCGAGGGCGCGACGCACCAGCGCGAGGCCGCGCGGGCCGTCGCCGAGGTGCAGGTGGAGCACCCCGGCCTTGCCGCTCATGAGCCCGGCGACGTGGCAGTCGGCGGCGATG
>JAYTBL010000839.1:0-3034 GCA_043736975.1 Polyangiaceae bacterium | reverse complement strand
TCGTAGCGATCGTGATCGATCAGGATCTGGCCGTCCTTGAGCGTCATCCCGTCGGGGAGCGTCTCGACCAGCACCTTCACGCCGTCGGCGACGTGCGCATCCATCTCCTCGGCCGCGGTGGTGGCGGCCTGGGTGTTCTTGTACTCACCGACGGACTGGACCGCCGGCTTGAACGCGACGGTCCCGCAGCCGGTGGTGGCGAGGGCGACGGAGAGAGCAGTGAGGACGGCGAGGCGCGTGGAGAAGGTCATCGACCCGAAGAGCCAGGGCCCCGCCGCGGGTCGCAGGAAATCGTCGCGCGCGCTACCTCGCGGCGGACTCGCCCTTGATCGCGGCCACCAGCGGGTCGGTCTGCTGGATCAGCATGTCGGTCACCAGTCGGCCGGCCATCCACGTCCCGTAGTCGGGGCCGATCTGCATGAAGGTCATCATGTTCACGTCGAGCTCGCCGCCGGGCAGCTTGCTGACGCACAGGCTCGCCGCCCAGTTGCTGACGTTGGCGGCAACCGGCTCGTCGGAGTCGGTCAGGCCGACCACGATCTCGTAGCCCTGCTTGCCTTCGTCGTACGGGCAGGCCTTGAGGCTACGCACCGAGACGTCACCGCGCACCGTGACCGTCTCCTCCTTGGTGATGGTGCCGATGCCGAGCGAGATCGGCACGCGCTGCGTGGACCGGAACGACACGCGCGGCACCTGCCGCGGACCGGGCGTGACCACCTTCAGATCGGAGACCTTCGCCGACGCGGGCTTGAAGCCCTTCACCACGCGCAGCGCGTCGGGCAGCGACGCCGAGGCCGCCTCCGCGGGGGCCGCGAGGCGGAAGTGGCGCTGCGCGAGCTTGCGCCAGCTGCCGGCCGGCGGAGCGTTGTCCGCCTTCGCCGTGCCCGCGCCGGCCATGACCACCACCGCCGCGAGAATCCAGGGTGCGCCGTTCCGAATCACTTGCAGGCCTCCGCACCGAAGACGGCTCCGTCTTCGTTCATGGTGATGTCATCCATCGCCTCGAGCACCGGGTTGACCCGGGGATCGAGGCCGATCGTCTTGCGCGACGGGATCGCGAGGTGGATGGTGATCCCCTCGTAGATCCCCGCGAGCGTCTTCGCGGCCGCGCGCACGTTGAGCGGCGCGTACCCCCCACGCGTCAGCTCGCAGCCGAGGTACGCGTTGTTGAAGTAGTGGTACCACTTCCAGTTGGTACTGGAATACGTGTCGGGATAGAAGAAATCGAACGTCACTTCGTGCGGGGTGTTCGGGAGCACGCGGCCTGCGCGCTCGTCGAGCTCGTTCACCAGGTAGTAGACCATGCCGCCCGCATGGAGCGCCCGAAGTCGCGCCGGCGTGAGGAGCTTGCGCGCGGCGAGCGCAGGGCCGAGCTCGTCGATCGGCAGGTACAGCAGCGAGGACAGCACCCCGAGCACACGGAACACGCGCGCCGAGTCACCGTTCGAGAGGCGGAGCAGCGCGTGCCAGCCGCCGTGGCGCTCGGCGAGCAGCTGGGGCTGCGCCCGCAGCGAGAGCAGGTAGTCGTAGAACGAGAAGAGCAGATCGAGATCGGCGTCGTCGCGCAGCACGCCCATGAGCGCCGCCCGGAACGGGAGGAGGTGTCCCTCGCGGAAGTCGATGGTCTTCACGAGCTGATCGAACGCGCGCAGCGCCGCGGGCGTGACCACCAGCGGGAACGAGCCGACGGCGTGGAACGGACGCACGCGCGTCATCGGCGGGGCGTCGAAGATGTCGGGCGGGTGCGTGTCGTTCGCGTGCTCGGCCTCCACGAGCAGGCGGGCCGCGCGCCGGTTGAAGAACAGCTCGTAGAACGTGTCGCGCACCACCAGCACGTCCGCGACCTCGTAGCCCGTCGTGTCGGCGAGGCGGTTCCAGTACAGGTAGTCGATCAGGTAGCCGGAGCGGCGGGTCGCACCCTCCGAGTAGCCGCACGCGCGGATCATGTTCGCCATCGCCTGGAGCAGCGAGGTGCGCGGGAGCTGCTTGACCGAGGGCCACAGCTCGTCGGTCTTGCGGAGCATGTCGAAGACGGCGAACTCGGCGCAATACGCATCACGGTCGCGCAAGGCGAACGGCGCCGGAGCGCCCGCCATGGAATCCACGTAGGACGACAGCTGGACGAAGCGGATCTGGAGGTTGGCCGCCGAGTCCATCGGGAGGTAAGACGGCGGCCTCGCGGGAGAAGTCATTGCCGCGGGCGCTTGGGCACGCGCCGCCCCCGAAGCCAGCGCCAAGGCCACCGCGCACGCCAGCCCGAGGAGGCGGGGATCAGTACTCATACGAGGCGCCTACCTGCGCCACCAGGAGGCTGCTGGTCATGGTGGTGAGCGTGTCGAAGGGCCGGATCTGCGAGAGGAGCTGCACCGGCATGATGCGGAAGCGGCGACCCTCGTTGACCGCCTGCACGAAGCGCGGCTCCCCGCTCGCGACGTCGGTGTGGCGTACCGAGCGGAGGCGCGGCCTCGACGTCACGTCGTAGGCCAGCGCGATCGTCACCGTGACCGGCGCGGTATGGGCCGTGCCGACGCCGCGCTTGCCGTCGAGGCTCCCGACCGCCGCGACGTAGCTCGCGCCCATCGAGAAGCGCAGCGAGAGGCGCGGATCGAGCGACGACTGCCCGACGATCTCCACGCTGGGCGTGGCGAAGGCCACGTCCCCGCTCGCGCGGGCCTGAAAGCTCTCGGCGAGGTGGCGATAGCCGACCGACGCGCCGACCGTGAGCAGCGCCCAGTGCTGATCGGCGAGCGTGCCGGTGAGCCGGAACGGCACGTAGAGGGCGAGGCCCTCGATGCCGAAGGTGGTTCCCAGCATGCGATCGCGCTCGATACCAAGTACGTGCAGATGGGGCCAGCGGATCAACTGGAGGCGCGCCTGATCGAGATCGACCACGCCGGTCTTCCAGCTCATGCCCGCGGTCGCCTCGACGCGCGTGGCGTTCATGCGGCCGTTCCAGATGTCGCGATCCGGAAACGGCACGAGCGCGAGGTCGGTCTTCGCGCCAAACTGCACGCGCTCGTCCGATCGCACGCTC
>JAYTBL010000838.1:0-3037 GCA_043736975.1 Polyangiaceae bacterium | reverse complement strand
CCCAGAGCTCCGCGGCCCTCATCAGCGCGGTGGATTGCACTCCGCGTACGGCGACCGCCCACGTGAGCGGCAACGCGAGGGCGATCACCGTCATCACGATCGACGGCAAGCGGGTGACCCGCGCGACCGGGCATGCGTTCCTCCGCATGCAGCGCGCGGCGAACAACGCCGGCGTCGCCCTCTCGCTCACCCCGGGATTCCGCTCGTACAGCAACCACCCATGGGCCGCGCGCACGTGAGCGGCTACGAGGCGCTGCTCGTCGAGCGGTACGGCTTCGCGCGCGTCCCGTTCCCGGCGCCTTGACAGCCCCCTTGACCGATGTGACCGATCGGTCATATGACTGGTCGGTCACATGCCATCCCCCACGTTCCTCAGGCTCCCGAGCGCGCGCCGGGAGCGCGTCGCCGGGGAAGCGATCGCGGAGTTCGCAGAGCGCAGCTACGCCGAGGCCTCGCTGTCCCGTATCGCGCGCCGGGCGGAGATCGCGAAGGGCAGCTTCTATCAATACTTCGAGAACAAGCTCGACCTCTATCGCTGGCTCGTCACCGACGAGGCCCCGCGCCGGAAGCGCGAGTTCGTCGGGACGGTGAGCTTCGAGAAGGACTTCTGGGAAGGCCTCGAGACGTTCGTCGAGCGCGGGATGGCGTTCCTGGTGGAGCATCCGGGCCTGGCTCGCGTGGCGGCCGCGGCCGCCGACCCGACTGCCATCGCCGAGGTGCGCGGGCTGCATGTGGCGATCTGCGAGGCCGGTATCGTCGAGCTGCGCGCGCTCCTCGAGAAAGGCGCCAGGATGGGCGCGATCTCGCGTGCGCTCGATCTCGACGTGGTCACGCGGCTGGTCTCGACGGTGATCGGTCCCGGCTTGACCGACGTCGTGCTGCAGGAGCTCGGCGCGGAGCTGCACGAGATCCTCGCCTCGGACTCGCTTCGAACCAAGCTCGGATCGAAACGCCGGCGCCGGCTGGCTCACACCGCGGTCCTCTTCATCCGAGGAGGGCTCGGCACCGGCAAGGCTCCAGACCAGAAAGGACGACGGCGATGACGACAGCCAATCACTACGACTTCTCGAACCGCGCAGCGCTCGTGTTCGGCGGCACCTCCGGGATCGGCCGCGCCACGGCGTTGCGATTCGCGCGTGCCGGGGCGATGGTCGCCGTGGCGGCGCGCGGCGAGGAGGTCGGTCGACGCACGTGCGACGAGCTCGCGCGCGATGGTGCGCAGTCGTTGTTCGTGGAAGACCCGAAGTCCGGGACGAAGCCTCGGTCGCAGCCGCCGTGGCGCGCACGCTCGAAGGATTCGGCCGGCTCGAGTTCGCGGTGAACTGCGCGGGCGCCGGCGGTGACATGGCGCCGCTGGAGAGCACGAGCCAAGCGGTCTGGGACGACGTCATGTCCGTGAATGCGCGCGGCGTGTGGCTCGCCATGCGCAGCGAGATCCCCGCGATGATGCGCTCGGTGGCGCTCGAGTACGCTGCGCGTGGCGTGCGCGTGAACGCGATCTGCGCGGGCGTGACCCGCACCGCCGCGATGATCGCTGCGGAGGTCGCGGTCCCCGCGCTGGTCAACGAGCTCGTCATGCAACACCCGATGGGGCGCATGGCAACGGAGGACGAGATCGCCGCGACCGCGCTCTGGCTCTGCTCCACCGATTCCGGCTTCGTCACCGGCGCGCCGATCTTCGTCGATGGTGGATTCCTCGCGGCCTGAGCGTCGACGAAATGCGGCGCGTGCGGCTCCGACGCCGAGCTGCTCGCAGGGTCACTGCTCGGGCGGCCCCTGCAGCAACGCGGCGGGTGACCGCAGAAGCGGTCAGCGATCGCCAGCGTGCGCGTCACCAGCTCTCCCAGTGAGGACTCCACGCTTCGGGGATCGTACCGGTCCCGAGCGCGACTAGCGGAGACCGAGCCACGACAGGATGGCAATGACGATGACGACGGCGCCCACGAGCCAGATGATCTTGTTCATGACCATCGGGCGCGTGCGGGACTCGTGCCAGCGGCGGTCGGACGGGCGAAGTGGGCTCCCGCGACCTCGTGCAGGCTGCCTCCGCAGCCGTCGATACGGCGACGTGGTCACAGGGTGGGGCGGTTCGGCGTCGAGGGCGCGAGTCTCACGCGACGTCGACGTGCTTCGCCAGCCCGTTCTCGGGCATGTGCGTGTAGTCCTTGTCGAGGCTCTTCACGACGCACGCGGCGAGCGCGCAGAGAGCTCCGAGCGGAGCGCGCCTGCCCGCGCCGAGGGACGCAGGCCCCTCCTGAACGTCAGTCGCGGCCCTGTTTTTTGCCCTTGCTGCGCGGGCCGCGCTCACCCCCGGCCGGAGGGGCGGGCGCAACGACGGGCGCCGCGGTCGCCTCCGCAGGCGCGGCCCGGGGCTTGCCCCGGGCGGAATAGCTCAGGAGCGTCATCACGACGCCGAAGAGCCCGAAGACCACGGTGACGCCGATGCCGATGAGCCACCGACGCTGATCCGCCGCATGGCGCACGCCTCCGATGTCTTCCTCGGTACCCATGATGCCCGCCAACCCTAGCGCAGTCTCGTCGTCATGGGCCGCCCAGAAGCAGGGTCAGGGGGGCAGCATCCGTGACATGGCTCGCCGCCGCCTGCACGACCACGGCCCTGCAGGCCGAGAATCCCGATGCGGGCGCGTTCGATCTCGACGGCGCCCCGCCCTCGACGGATGCTCGGTCGGCGAGCACTGCTGCGAGTACGCCCCGGGAGACGGCATCCCATCGACATGCAACGCTGGTCCGACGGCATGCGGCGTCGCGATCGCGACCGGCTTCGACTGGCGGTGTGACGAGGGTCGCTCACGGTAGCCGCGTCACGCACACCTTCTTGTACGTCAGCGTCCGCGCTTTCTGTACGAGGCTTGCCGAGCCTCCGAGCGTGACGACGACGCCGCTCGGGGCGCCGTGCTTTCCGAGACAACCATCCTTCGGTACGAACGAGCTCGCCGGCGCGATGGACGACTCGGACCACGACACGGGCGAGGTGGTGTCCCAGCGGAACTTCAGGTCGAGATCGAGGGTGCCGCCT
>JAYTBL010000837.1:0-3037 GCA_043736975.1 Polyangiaceae bacterium | reverse complement strand
GCGACGAGCGCCTCCGACTCCTCGGTCGTCGGGTCGGCCGCGGAGCCCGCGGCGCACCCGGTCCCGAGCGCGATCAGCGCGATGAGCAAGGACGGGATAGGAGAAGAGGAAGAAGACGTGACCACGTCGCCCGGTAGGCAAATGTAGGACCACGCACGGCGGGCCGGAAATGCCGACGGATCAGCCCCTCTGCCCGGCCCCGCTGGGCCAGGCGGGCCCATCCGGATCCAGGGTGCTCCGAGACCTCGGGATCGCTCAGACCCAGGCGTTGTTGAGGATCTCGCCCACGCCGCCGGCGCCGGGGACGATGTACTGGTGCTCGTCGAGCCCGCGCTCCTCGTCCCAGTGCGTGCCGGGGATCGTGGAGAGCACCTTCGCCGGCGAGAGGCCGCGGTCGAGGCGCAGCGCGTAGATGATCGTCTCGGGGTGCTCCTTGAGCACGTTGCGGATGAACTCCGGCGTGACGACGAGGTGCATCGTGATGCACATCCGCGGCGTCCCCTCGAGGCGCGTCTTGTAGTGGGTGAGCGCGCTGTTGATCGACGAGCCGGTGGCGCCCATCGGGTCGGGAACGAGCAGGATGCGCTCGTCGACGTCGCGACCGATCTTCGCGTCGTGCCATGTCGCGCCGATCACCTTGCCGTCGGCGTCGGTGGCGCGCGACATGAAGAGGTGATCCTGGCGCACGCCCGAGGGATCGATGACCTCGTTCATCAGGTCGTAGACGATCTGCGAGGGCATGGTGCCGGCGCGGGCGATGCCGACCGTCACGCACTTGGTCGACGGGTCGAGCGCCACGCCGCGGTAGACCGCCTCCGGCGACTTGATGACCATGCGCGTCGGCACCGCCACCCGCACGCGCGGGAACTCTGCGCCGAGCACCACCTGCGCGAGCTTCTCGTAGAGCGTGCGCACGAGGTAGCCGACCTCGGGCTGGATGGTCTCGCGCGCGCAGAGGCGCGCGAGCTGCGTCCACGCCAGCGGATCGTCGAGCAGGTGGACGTTTGGCCCGTACTGATGCGCGATCTCCGGGGCGCGGTAGCGGCTCTGCGCGTAGGCGGTCTCGACCATGCGCGGGCTCCTACTACGTCCAGTGACCGGCGCGCAGCGCCGCGGCGTCGATGACCTTCACCTTCGGGCCGAGCGCCTCGCGGAAGCTGTCTTCGTCCTCGTCGTCCATGATCGCGTCGCCGAAGCCGTCGGCGATCTCCATGGCGATCTGGAGGATGCGGAGGAACTGCGCGAAGCTCGAGGCGGCGAGGGTCGGGACCCAGCGGGTCTGGCCGCTGATCGCGGTGTAGACCGGGCAGTCGCCCTCGGGATCCGGCTTCGAGGTATCGAGGAAGTACGGGTCCCCGAGCAGCGAGCTCTCGGCGACGATCACCCAGCCGGGCTTCCAGTCGAGCGGGGGCGTCCCGCCGTCGGGCGGGGCCGTCACGACCGCCTGCGCCTTCACCAGCTCGGAAGCCGGCATGAGCCGAACGCGCTCGACTGGCGTCACCGTCTCCACCTTGAGCGGGTCGGCGCCGATGAGAAACGCTCGGAATCGCGAAGGAATGCGGAGCTGCTTACGGAGATCCTCGACGAGCGCCTTGTCGGCCTTGCCGAACGTGCACTCGAGCTTGCGCTTCTCGAAGGTCTCTTTCAGCTCCTTCACCGCATCTGCGAGATCACTGTCCACGGGAGCCCTCGTGCGTACGGCAGACCGGAAAGCCAGCGCGCCGCCGACTCGATTGGCGCGCGCGAAGGGGGCCTAACCTAGCATCAGTCGCCAGGATCATGATCACCGTATTTCCTCGTCCGTCCGTTCTCGCTGCGGGCGCTCCGAGGCGCGGCGGCAGCGGACGGACGTGCCGATCGACGCCTGATCGGCCCCTCTTCCGAGGCTTCGCAGGGCCTCGATCATCGGCCCCACCACCGCCTCGAGCTCGGCTGCCCGAGCCCCCGAGCCCCCGATCCGGGCAACGAGCTGGGTCACGTCGTTGTCGGGGAAGACCAGGCTCACCTCCACCCGGACCTCCACCGAGACCGCCGCCGCGAGGGCCCCGGCGCTCCGCTTCAGCGCCTCGCAGAGCGGCGCTGCGCCCGGCCCGCCTTCGGGGCCGATCGCCGTCCTCAGCCACGCGGCGACGTCGACCCCGCGCGGCGTGACCATTGGCCAGGGCAGCGCGCGGGTCGCTACCGGACGGGGTAGGCAGCCGAGGCGCGGCCCCGGCGGGCTCGCCTCCACGACGCCGCTCACGAGCTCGGCGTCGGGGCAGACCAGCGCCTCGTCCTCCGCGACCATGATGCCCAGCGTCGAGGCGAGCGTGCGGACGTCGCGTGCCGCGAGGCACTCGCCGGTCGCGAGATCGCGCGCTCGCCCGCGCTCGCACGGTGGGCGCGGCGCGCAGCCGTCGAGCGTGGCCTTCGCGGACGGTCCGCAGAGGCGCGCCGCGAGCGCCGGCGGAACGCACGCCCCGAGCGCCAGCCGCTGATCCGTCCGGCACGCCGCCGCGGGCGCCTTCGCCTCGTGGCCGCACGCGAACGAGCCCAGCAGGAAAAGCAGGACGACGAGGGGGCCGCAGCGCACCATCCCACGCTAGCCGAAATGCTTTTTCGAGGGCCGTGCGCTAAGAACCCGGCGATGTTGCCCGTCCACGTCCACGGAACGCCTTCTTTCACGAGCTCGCTCGCGCTCCTGCACGATCGCGGCGACGCCGACTTCGCGAAGGTCGAGCCCGCGGTGCGCGCCATCCTCGAAGACGTGCGCAGGGAGGGCGATCCCGCCGTGCTTCGTCACGTGGCGCAGTTCGAGAAGCGTGTCGTCCACACGCTCTACCGGACGTCGTTCGACGGCCCAGGTGCGCTCGCGCGCCTGCCTGCCGAGGCCCGCGCCGCGCTCGAGCACGCGGCCGATCGCATCACGCGCTTCCACGGCGTCGAGAAGCGGCAGATGTTCGGCGACAGTGGCTTCCGCTACGAGGAGGAGGGAATCTCGCTCGGCCTGCGCGTGCGGTCGCTCGATCGCGTCGGCGTCTA
Organism: Polyangiaceae bacterium; assembly: GCA_043736975.1. Classification (GTDB taxonomy): domain Bacteria; phylum Myxococcota_A; class Polyangia; order Polyangiales; family Polyangiaceae; genus Labilithrix. The sequence continues at coordinate 16 of JAYTBL010000837.1, read as the reverse complement.
CGCGCCGGGCGGCAAG
>JAYTBL010000836.1:0-7566 GCA_043736975.1 Polyangiaceae bacterium | reverse complement strand
GGCTGCGGGCGCGGCGAGCGCGGCTGCGGGCGCCGAGGGCGCGGCGATGACGGGCGCGGGCGCCGCGGCCGGCGGGGCGGCGGCCGTGACGGTTGGCGCGGGGGCCGCGGCTACCGGCGCGGGAGCGGGCGACGGTGCAGGCGCAGCGATCGGCTTCGCACTTGCCGGGACCGTGGCCCCGGTGGTGGTGACGACGGCGACCGGCGCGGGCCGCACGGCGGCGGGCGGCGGAGCGGGCGTGACGATGGGTGCGACGACCGGCGCAACGGTGGGCGCCGTCGGCGGCGTCGGGGCGGCAACGGTGGGCGCTGCCGGTTCGTCGGCGAAAGCGACGGCGGGCATGACGGTGGCCGTCAGCGCCATGACACTCGCGAGGAGGAAGCGCTTCACTGGCCGTCTCCCTTCGGCGAGACGATCTCGGTGATGCGCAGCGCGTAGCGGTCACCCACCACGATGGCCTCTCCGCGGCCAATCACACGGCCGTTCACCATGATCTCGAGCGGCTCGCCGGCGGCCTTGTCGAGCTCCAGCGTCTGGCCAGCCCCGAGCTTGAGGAGATCTCCGATGCGCATGCGCTTGCGGCCGATCTCGAGCGTCACCTCGACCTCCACGTCGCGCAGCATGTCCAGGCTGGGCTGCGCGCTGCGGACGGCGCGCGGAAAGGCGGGCTCCGGTTCGACGAGGGGTGGCGCAGGCCGGATGCTGGGGGCGTTCATTGGTGAGCACCGTCCTTCAAGCGCCGTGCCGACCGCGCGGGGGGCGATCGTCATGCTCTTGGCGCGGGGCGCTGAAGCCGCGGCGTGCCCGGACCGTTTCCTCACCAATGCAGCTCGAAGCCTTCTCGTTCCATGCCGGGCCGGGCTGGTCGGTACCGACCTTCCCCGCGCTCGACTCGCCGCAGACGCTGGTGCTGGTCTTCGGCGGGACCGACTTCGTCGACGCCCCCGGCCCCATCGCCGAGCTGGTGGGGGCCTATCCGCAAGCGTCGATCGTCGGCTGCTCGTCGTCCGGCGAGATCCACGGTGCCCACATCGCCGACGGCAGCCTCTCCGTCGCCGTGATGCGCTTCGCGAAGACCACGCTGCGCCTCGCCGAGGCCAACGTCGCGCGCGAGGGCGGCGCCGCGGGCTCGGGTGAGGCCATCGCGCGCGCGCTGGCGGCCCCCGATCTACGATCCATCTTCGTGCTCTCCGACGGGCTCTCGGTCAACGGGACCGATCTGCTCCGCGGCATCCACCGCACCATCGAACCGAGCGTGGTCGTGACCGGCGGTCTCGCGGGCGACGGCAGCCGATTCAAGCAGACGTGGGTGCTGGTCGGTGGAAAGCCGATGCCGGGCTGGGTGGTCGCGGTGGGCCTCTATGGCGACGCGCTCCGCGTCACGCACGGCTCGCGCGGCGGATGGGACGTGTTCGGTCCCGAGCGCGTCGTGACGCGCGCGGTGGGCAACGTCCTCTACGAGCTCGACGGCGAGCCGGCCCTGGCGCTCTACAAGACCTATCTCGGCGAGCGGGCGGCGGGCCTGCCGGCGACGGCGCTGCTGTTCCCGCTGGCGCTTCGCTCCACCGCCGACGGCGCCGACAACCTGGTGCGCACCATCCTCTCCGTCGACGAGGCCGACCAGTCCATGACGTTCGCCGGCGATATCCCGCAAGAGTCGATCGTGCAGCTGATGCGCGCCAACTTCGATCGGCTGGTCGACGGCGCGTCGCAGGCCAGCAGCGCAGCCGGACAAGCGAACGTCGGCGACACGCTGTCCGTCGCCATCAGCTGCGTCGGCCGGCGCCTGGTGCTCGGCGAGCGGGTCGAGGAAGAGGTCGAGGCGGCGTACGAGGCCGTCCCCCAGGGCGGCAAGCTCGTCGGCTTCTACTCGTACGGCGAGATCTCGCCGTTCGCCACCGGCCAGTGCGGCGTCCTGCACAACCAGACCATGACCCTCACGCGCTTCGGGGAGACCTGAGCGATGCACGGCGTCCTCGAACGACAGCTCCGCAAGCTCTCCATCGGCGACAGTCCGCCCGATGCCGAGCAGTGGCGGCGCTTCCTCGAGCGCGTCGACTGCGCGTACAGCGCCGCCGACCAGGATCGCTACACCCTGGAGCGGGCGCTCGATCTCTCGTCGGCGGAGATGCGCAAGCGCTTCGCCGAGCTGCGCGACGCGCAGGGCAAGCTCGTTCAGGCCTCGCGCAAGGCCGGCATGGCCGACGTCGCGACGAGCGTGCTCCACAACGTCGGTAACGTGCTCAACAGCGTCAACGTCTCGGCGGGCATCGTCGGCGGACTGCTCAAGACCTCGGCGCGCACCGGTCTCGGAAAGAGCCTCGCCCTCCTGGTAGCGCAACCCGCGCCCGGGAGGTTCATCGACGAGGATCCCCGAGGAAAGAAGCTCATTCCGTACCTGGCCGCGGTCGACAAGGCGCTCGCCGACGAGCGAGACACGATGCTCCACGAGACCGAATCGCTGACGAAGAACATCGAGCACATCAAGAGCATCGTCGGCCAACAGCTGGCGGCGGCGCGGGGCGATACGCGCGGCGCGAAGATCGTCGAGCGCGTCGACATGAACGAGCTCTTCGAGGACGCGGCGGGCGTCTTGCAGTCGACGCTCGCCACCGGCCAGCAGCTGAGGCTGATGCGCGACGCCGGCTCCGTGGTCATCGGTACCGACCGCCACAAGGTCTTCCAGATCGTCATGAACCTGCTCGCCAACGCGCGCGACGCGGTGTCGGCCCGCCCTGGCGCCGGGACCATCACGCTCCGGGCGCGTCGGACACCCGAGCAGCGGGTCGCCATCGAGGTGGAAGACGACGGCATCGGCATCGCCGAGGAAGCTCTCGCCCGGATCTTCAGCCACGGCTTCACCACCAAGAACGACGGTCACGGCTTCGGTCTCCACTCCAGCGCCTGCGCCGCGGGTGAGCTGGGCGGCGCGCTGGAGGTGAAGAGCGCGGGGATCGATCGCGGAGCGACCTTCACCTTGCTTCTCTCCTGCGAGCGCGCGCCGCGGACGAAGTCCCGATGAGCACGCTCATGCCCACAGCGTCACGACGGATCCTGGTCATCGACGACAACCGCGCGATCCACGAGGACTTCGCGAAGATTCTCACCCGCGCGGCACCCGCCAACGACCTGGCCGATCTCGAGGCCGATCTCTTCGACTCGCCGGTAGTCGAGGCGTCGTCGGCACCGACCTTCGAGGTCACCTTCGCCGATCAGGGCCAGGACGGCGCGCGCATGGTGGCCGAGGCGATCGCGGCAGGCACCCCGTTCTCGGTGGCGTTCGTGGACATGCGCATGCCCCCGGGGTGGGACGGCGTCATGACCATCAAGCGGATCTGGGAGCTCGACCCCGAGCTCCAGTGCGTGATCTGCACCGCGTACTCGGACTACTCGTGGGAGGACATCCTCGAGCAGCTGGGTATCAACGACCGCCTGCTCCTCCTCCGCAAGCCGTTCGACGCTGCCGAGGTGTGCCAGCTGGCGTCGGCGCTCTCCGAGAAGTGGCACCTGGCGCGGCGCGCTCATCTCAAGCTCGAGCAGCTGCGCTGCATGGTCGACGAGCAGACCTTGCACCTCGCCGAGAGCGAGGCGCGCTACGCGCTCGCGGCCGCAGGATCGAACGACGGGCTGTGGGACTGGAAATTCTTCACCGACGCCGTGTACTACGCGCCGCGCTGGAGCGCGCTGCTGGGGCTGCCTGCCGAGGAGCCGACGCTGGCCGGGCCCGAGCGCTGGCTCGAGCGAATCCACCCCGACGACGTCGCCAACTTCCGCGCCGCCTTCGAGGATCTCCGCGCGCGGAGGACCGCGCAGCTGGCGATCGAGTACCGCATCCTCCACGCCGATGGTCAGTACCGGTGGATGCTGTGCCGCGGCGCGGCGAGCCAGAGCCCCGAAGGAGTCGTGCATCGCGCGGCGGGCTCGCAGACCGACATCACCAACCGTCGCGTCGCCGAGACGCAGCTCCGTCACGACGCGTCGCACGACGCGCTCACCGGACTACCCAACCGCGTCCTCCTCACCGAGCGGATCGGCCGCTGCTTCGTTCGCCAGAAGCGCGACCCGAGCTTCCGCTACGCCTTGCTCTTCATCGATCTCGATCGCTTCAAGGTCATCAACGACAGCCTGGGGCACGTCGTGGGCGACGCGCTCCTCGTGGCGCTGGCGCAGCGCTTCAGCTCCTGCCTTCGCGCGACCGACACCGTAGGCACCATCACCGGTCACGTCGCGCGGCTGGGCGGCGACGAGTTCGTGGTGCTCGTCGAGGGCATCGCCCAGGACGCGGATGCGCTGCGCGTCGCCGACCGTCTGCTAGCTGCGGTAGCGGAGCCGATCGACGCCGCCGGCCACGAGGTGCACGCCTCGCTGAGCATCGGCGTCGTCATCGGCCACCTCGGCTACGAGAAGGTCGAGGACATCATCCGTGATGCCGACACCGCGCTCTATCGCGCCAAGGGCGGGGGCCGCGGCCGCTACGACGTCTTCACCGACGAGCTCCACGTCGCGGCGATGAATCGCTGGCGCGTCGAGTCGGACCTGCGTCGCGCGATCGAGCAGCGGGAGTTCACGCTCTTCTATCAGCCGGTCATGTCGCTCGACTCCGGGACGGTGCTCCACTTCGAGGCGCTCATCCGCTGGCGTCACCCCACGCGCGGCCTGGTGATGCCCGATCAGTTCATCCCGCTCGCCGAGGAGACCGGGCTCATCGAGCCGCTCGGCCGCTGGGTGATCGAGGAGGCCTGCCGTCAGCTCCGCAGCTGGATCGACCTCGGCGTCGACACCGCGATCGCGGTCAACGTGGCGAGCCGTCAGTTCGCGGAGGCCGGCTTCGTCGAGGAGGTCCGCCGCACCCTGGAGGCTGCCGGCGTGCCGGCGTCTTCGCTGTGCATCGAGATCACCGAGAGCGCGACCATGGATCCGCGAGCGCTCGACACCTGCGCGCGCCTCGTGGAGATGGGCATCAGGCTCCACCTCGACGACTTCGGTACGGGCTACTCGTCGCTCAGCTACCTCACGCGGATGCCCATCCACGCGCTCAAGGTCGATCGCTCCTTCGTCTCGCGCATGATCGACGACCCGATGAGCGCGGCGATCGTGCAGACGGTGCTGGCGCTGGCGAAAGCGCTCGGGATGCAGTCGATCGCCGAGGGCGTGGAGACGGAGGCGCAGGCCGAGGCGGTCACGCGGATGAAGTGCAGCGCCGGCCAGGGCTACCTCTGGTCACGTCCCGTCGAGGCAGAGCGCGCCTTCGATCTCCTCCGGCCGCGTCCGTCGCTCGTCGCCTGACCGCCGCTGCGCGTGGCACTTCGGGCTCGCGTTGCGCGAGAAGATCGAAGATAAAGGGCTGGGCTTCGGTGAATCGCGTCGCGCTGCCGCCGTCCAACGCCCGCCATCTCGCCCGCCACCCCGCCCGCCATCCCGCCCGCCACGTGGAGATCACCATGCCTGCCACTTACTTGCCGCCCCTCGGACACGCGAGGCGCGCGCTGCTGCTCCTCACGTGCCTCTTCGCCTTGAACGGCTGCGGGTACACGTATCACTTTCGCGACACCTCGCTGATCCGCGGCGAGGAGCACAACGAGTGGGCCTCGTACTTCATCTTCGGGATCGTCGGTGATTACGAGGTCAACGTGAAGGAGTTCTGTCCGCAGGGCGCCGCCGAGGTCGCGACCGGCAACAACTTCGCGACCTGGTTTCTCCGCGTCATCACCATCGGCATCTACAGCCCGCGCAAGGTGATCATCCGCTGCAGCGCCGGCCCGAGCAACATGGGCGCGGCCGCCTTCGAGGTGGAGTTCGCCGAGACCGGCGCGCCCTCGCAAGTGACCAAGCGCGTCGGATCCGCCACCTTCTCCGGTCGGGTGTTGCCCGCCGGCGAAGGTCGCTACGGCGTCCAGCTCTCGGAAGGAGCGACGCCATGAGGACCGCCCTCACGCTCTCCTTCGCGCTCCTCGCGACCGGCTGCTTCAGGATGACCATCGTGAACGGCGACGTTCAGCCGGCGCCGGCGCCTGTCGTCGAGGACAAGTGGCGCAGCACCGCGGTCCTCGACATCGTGCCCATCGACGTGCCGCTCGCGCTCGACGCGACGTGCAAGGGGTCGACCTGGGCGAAGATCGAGCAGACCCACACCGTGCTCGACTACCTCGTCGACGTCTTCCTCGCGGGCTGGGTGTACGAGAGCACCCACGCGAGCGTCTGGTGCGCCAAGGCCGGCACCGTCCAGCCGGCGCCGATCGTGAAGCCGCTCGCGCCCGGTCCGGGGGCGCTCCCTCCGACTGCGCCGCCGCCGACCGGCACGCCGAACCAGCCTCCCACGGGCACCCCGACCAAGCCCCCGCCCTCGACGACGCTCTGAGAATCCGAGAACGCCGCTGACGCGGCTTACTGGGGGGGGCGGCGCTTCAGAACGGATCCGTGACCTGCGCGAGCTCCCAGACCTCGAGAAACTTGCTGCGAACCCAGGGGCGCTGCGGATCAGCTCCTGGATATCGACGAGGTCCTTCGCGCGGTGCGGGGCGACCATCCCCGAAGCGAGCTTCAGCTCGATGAAGAGCGGCATCGGGAGCAGCGCAAACCGCTCAGCGCGGACGGCCGAGACGGCGGGGTCGGGGAAAGCGATGGGCTTCGGCTTGTCGTCACCAGGAAAGCGACCGGTGCTCAGCACGTTCACAGGCACGTTGAACTCGGTATCGAGGAGCTTCCCGGTACCCGCGACCGACGCGCCCAAGAAGAACCTCCCGCAGTACTCGACCCCTTCGCCGAACCGCGCCTCCGAGGCTGCAGACAGTGAACCGGCTCCCCAGCCGCGCCCGGTCGCATTCATGAGGCCAAGGTTTGCTCATCGGAGCGACCTCGTTCGACTACCTCGCGCGCCCCCGGCACGCGCCGTGCGTGAGGGGGTGCGTGAGCTCCAAGACCGCCACGTCCGTGACATCTCGCAAGTCGGACGCGATCGTCCCGATGGCCATCATCGGGATCGTCCTGATGATGGTGCTCCCGGTCCCGCCGGGGCTGCTCGACATCCTCATCGCGCTCTCGATGGCGCTCTCCATCGGCGTCTTCCTCACCGCGCTCTTCATCGAGAACGCGCTGGAATTCTCGGCCTTTCCGGCCTTCGTCCTGGTCGCGACGCTGCTCCGCCTGAGCCTCAACGTCGCCACCACGCGCCTCATTCTCCTCCACGGTGGGGAAGGTAACGGCGCCGCGGGCGGGGTGGTCGAGGCCTTCGGCCATTTCGTGGTCGAGGGCAGCGTCGTCGTCGGTCTCGTCGTCTTCCTGATCCTCACCGTCATCAACTTCGTGGTCATCACGAAGGGCGCCGGCCGCGTGGCGGAGGTCGCCGCGCGCTTCACCCTCGATGCCATGCCCGGCAAGCAGATGGCGATCGATGCCGAGGTCCGCGCCGGCACGCTCGACGGCAACGAGGCGCGGCGCCGCCGGCGGCAGCTCTCGCGCGAGAGCCAATTCTACGGGTCGATGGACGGCGCGATGAAGTTCGTGAAGGGCGACGTCATCGCGTCGCTCATCATCACCGTCGTCAACATCCTCGGCGGCCTCGCGATC
>JAYTBL010000835.1:0-7572 GCA_043736975.1 Polyangiaceae bacterium | reverse complement strand
GCCTGCGTCATCGCCACCACGCGCGCCGCCTGCGGCGTCGGCGGCGCGGCTTGCAAGGTCTGCGGCGCCAACGATTCGTGCAACGCCGGCACCTGCGTACCCCCCCCCAACTGCGGTCCCGCGAACTGCGCGGGCGGCTGCTGCATCGGCAACGACGTCTGCGCGGCCGGCGCGCAGGACACGGCGTGCGGCACCGGCGGCGCCCAGTGCGCCAACTGCGCGGGCCAGGCCAGGGTCTGTCAGGCCGGCGCCTGCCAGAACCCGGTGTGCGGTCCCGCGAACTGCCCTGGCGGCTGCTGCTCCGGCAACACCTGCGTGACCGGCGTGGCCGACAACGCGTGCGGCCTCGGTGGTGCAGCATGCACCGACTGCGGCGCGTCGAACCAGGCCTGCCAGGGCAAGGTGTGCCGCGCGAAGTGTGGACCCGCGAACTGCGCGGGCTGCTGCAACGCGGGCAACGTGTGCGGCGTCGGCTTCTCGAACGCCGCGTGCGGCTCGAACGGCGCGGCGTGCACCAACTGCACGGCGCAGGCGTCGACCTGCAACACGCTTGCGCTCCCGCGCCTCTGCGCCAACCAGGTCGGGCTCTGCCCCGCGGCCTACGGGGCGTGCGCGCCAGGCATCAGCACCGCCGTGCAGCCCTCGATACAAGGCCTCTGCGACGACGCCGCCGATCTCGACGCCATCCAGGCAGCGTGCGCTGGGGGCCCCGACGTCGGCACCTGCGTCGCGGCCTTCCAGGTCCTCGCCGCCACGAACCCTGCCTGCTCGGCGTGCCTCAAGCCCTTCGACGAGCCCTTCAACCAGGGCACCGGCGTCTACCGCTGCGCGGCGCCGTTCGTTTCGGCGGCGTGTAACCGCAACACGGGCTGCGCGACCGATTGCCAGGACACGAGCTGCAACCAGTGCCCCGGCGGCAACCAAGATCAGTGCCGCACCACGGTGGTCGCCGGCCAGTGCAGCGTCTTCTCCGCGCAGGCGGCGTGCATCGCGCCCGCGCTCGGGCCGGGAACCCTCTGCAACCCGGCGACCTACGGGAGCTTCGGCGGCTGGCTCCGCGCGGTGGGCGACCACTTCTGCGGTAACGGGCCCTGAGCCGTCCCGGCTTCGACGAGGTCGTGCTCCTCACCGGCTTCCCGTCGTTCGCGGCGCGGAAGCTGTGCGAGGAGCTGGTCCGTACCTCGGATCGCACGCTGGTCCACGCCATCGTGCACGCGAAGCAGCACGCCGAGGCGCGCGACGCGCTCGACGCGTTGCCGCTCGACCAGCGCCGGCGCGTGAACCTCCTCGACGGTGACGCGGGCGCGATGGACTTCGGGCTCTCCGGCGCGGAGCTGAGATCGCTCACCGGCGAGATCGATCGCATCCATCACCTGGCGCAGGTCTCGCACTTCGGCGCCGAGCGGAAGCTCGCGGAGATCGTGAATGTCGCGGGCGCGCGCGAGCTGCTGGAGGTGGCGCGGGCGTGCTCGTCGCTGAAGAGCGTCGTGTTCCACTCTGCGGCGCGCGTCTCCGGCGATCGCACGGGGGTGGTGCTCGAGGGCGAGCTCGACAAGGGCCAGGCGTTTCGCAACGTCGTCGAGGAGACGTTCGCGCGCGGCGAGAAGATGATGCGCGCGGCGATGCCACGGCTGCCCATCGCCGTGGTGCGTCCCACCATCGTGGTCGGGGACTCGCAGACCGGCGAGGTCGACCCGCTCGACGGCCCCTACTTCCTCATGCTCCTCATTCTCACCTCGCCGCCGGAGCTCCCGATCCCGCTGCCTGGCGACCCCGCTGCGCCGCTCCATCTCGTGCCGGTCGACTTCTACGTGCGCGCGTCGTGCGCGATCGGGCGCGATCCTCGCGCTGCCGGCCGGACCTTCCACGTGGGCGATCCCGCGCCGCTCACGGTCAAGCGCGTGTTCGACCTCGTGGCCGCGGCCGGGGGCCGGCGGTCACCGCGTGGGTTCATCCCTGCGAACCTCACCAAGGCGCTGCTGCGCACGCCGGGGCTCGAGCGCCTCGCGAAGAGCCCGCGCGCGTTCATGGACGCGCTCGCCACGCCCGTCTCGTACAGCTTCGCGAACACCACCGAGCTCCTTGTCGATACCGATGTCCGCTGCCCGTCGCTCGAGACCTACGTGGATGGCCTCGTGGAGTACGTGCAGCATCGCCTGCGCGAGAAGCGCGCCCAGGCCGCCGAGGTCGACGATCCGCTCGGCTGAGCGGAAGCAGCCCTCACCACTTCGAATCGACCTCGGCTTCGTCGTCGGCGTTCGGCGCCTCGGAGAACGCGCCGGCCGGACCCGACTCGTCGCGGAGGATCTTGCGCTCGATCGCCGCCTGCGCGGCGCGTGCGACGAGCTCCTCGAGGGTCTCGGCGTCGAGCTCGGGATCGACGTACATGAGCAGCGCGCCCACCGCGGTCGCGCGATCGGCCAGCGCGTCGCGCTCGTCGGCGCGGAGCGTCCCGAGCACCACCACCACCTGTGGCATCGCGACCGCGAGTCGCTCGCACGCGGCGGCCGCATGCCCGACCCGGACCACCTTCACGTGAGCCTCCTCGAACCGGCTCGCCACGCGATCGGCGACCTCCCCGTTCGGGCTGACCAGCATCGCGCTCATGGTGACCTGGCGGATGACCGTGCTGTCCAAGGCTCCACTCTAGCGTGAGGATCCGCGCCAGATCCGCTAAAACATCACGCATGCCGCGTCGCCCCGTACCGCCTCTCATCGGCGCTGGCATGATCACGCGGCGCCTGGTGGTGCGCGCGAAGGACGTTGCGTTCCTCAAAGGCGTGGTCGAGGCGCACGAGGGGCTGGCGCAGGTCTTTGCGGAGGGCGGCGGAGACCTCACGATCGCCGCGCCCGCGGGCCGCGAGGCCGAGCTGGACGAGCTGGTGCGCGATCTGGCAGCGGAGCTAGGGGGCATTCTCCCCACCTCGGAGCCAGAAGGATGACGCGCCCGTTCGAGTACGACGTCGCGATCGTGGGGGGCGGTCCCGCCGGCACGAGCACGGCGCTCCATCTGGTGCGCGCGCAGGGGATCCGGCCCGACCGCATCGTGATCATCGACAAGGCGCGTTTCCCGCGGGACAAGCCGTGCGCGGGCGCGATCAGCCAGCTCGGGGTCGACGCGTTCGCGGCGATCGGCGTGGGCGTGAAGGTGCCGTTCGTCGAGATGCGCGGCGTGCGCGTCATCACCGAGGGCGCGGTGGGCGAGACCTGTTGCGCGGCCGGGATCCTCATCCGCCGCACCGAGTACGACGCGCACCTCCTCGAGGAGGCCCGCGGCGACGGCGTGGCGATCCGCGAGAACGAGGCGCTCACCGGTCTCGACCGATTGCCCGGGGGCTTCATGCTCACCACCCGGACGGGGAACCTCACGGCGCGCCTCGTCGCCGCGTGCGACGGCGCGGGCAGCACCACGCGCAAGCTGCTCGGCCTGCGCGAGCCGGAGCGCAAGGGTCACCTCTACGTGCTCGAGACGAAGCCGCGCGCGTGCGACGAGGCGACGACGCGCGGGCTCATCGACTTCGATCTGTCGGTCATCGACGAAGGTCTCGCCGGCTACTACTGGGACTTTCCCACCATCATCGACGGCGCGCCCCACGTGAGCCGCGGCATCTACCACGTGAACCTCACGCGGGCCGGCGATCCGAGGGAGCGCGACGTGAAGGGCATGCTGGCGCGCTCCCTGGCGCTTCGCGGGATCGACATCGCGTCGGTGAAGCCGCGGCCGTTCAGCACGCGGCCGTTCGTGGCGGGCTCGACGATGGCGTGCGCCGGCGTGGTGCTGGTGGGCGAGGCGGCGGGCATCGATCAGACGACCGGCGAGGGCATCGCGCAGGCGATCGTGATGGGCGGCATCGCCGCGCGCCACCTCACGCGCGCCTTGCGCACGGGCGGGACCTGGTTCGACCCCTACGCCCGCGAGGTGAAGACCTCGACCATCGGCCGGCACATGCTGCAGAGCGCGTGGCTCGCCCGGCGCGTCTTCGTGATGCGCGGACGCCCGGCGCGGCGCCTCCTGCTCAACTCCACCTTCGCGCGCGACGCCGCGATGCGCTGGTACCGGGGCGACTCCTTGACCTGGTCGACCAAGCTGCGCCTTGGTCTCGGCCTGGTGCGAAACGCACTACCGGCGGGGCTCTGAAGATCAGAAGCCGGAGTCGCGCGTGCCCAGGTCGTCGTCGTCGTTGACGAGCTCGCTCCGCACCGAGGGGGAGCTCGAGTCGATGTCGAGCACGCTTCCGCGATCGTGCAGCCCGTCGGGCGGGGGCGGGAGGCTCGACTGGCCGGTGTGCCCGAGCGCGTTCTTGTGCTCGAGGAACCGCAGCGTGCCCGGGCCGCTGGTGCGTTCCAGCACCCCGCGGAGATCGCCGGGCATCGTGGCCTCGACGAGCATGCGCTCCCTGGTGACGGGATGCTCGAACTCGAGGCGGACGCAGTGGAGGAACGTGCGATCGAGCGCGTTCTTCTCCTCGAAGAAGCGGTTCGTCGGCGCGTGCCCGTAGCGGTCGTCCCCGAGGATGGGGTGGCCGATGGCCGCGAGGTGGCGGCGGATCTGGTGCGTGCGCCCTTGCTCGGGGATCACGCGCAGCACCGAATGACCGCTCGCCACCGCGAGGCGACGGTAGCGGGTCCGTGCAGGATACATCTTTCCCTCCTCGCGGAGCTCGCGCGTGATCGCGCCCTTGCTGGGCGTCACGCCGCGGCAGCCGGCGATGTAGATCTTGCGGGCGCTCTCGGCGCCGAGCACCGCCTGCCAGCGCGGTACGTCGCCTCCACGCTTCGCGAGCATCACTAGGCCGCTCGTGCCTACGTCGATGCGGTGGACGGGCACCGCGTCTCCCGCGTTCGGCAGGCGGCGGGCGCGCTGCACGAGCGAGGAGGCGTACTCGGTCTGGGGCGTGGTCGGCTCGTGCGCGCCCTTCTCCACGATGACGATGTCATCGTCCTCGTAGGCGACCTTGGGCGCGGGCGGACCGATGCGCCGCAGCAGCGCGATGGTCTCCACCTCGTCGGTGAGGGGGATCATGTCGAGCGGGCGCAGCGTGGAGATGGTGAAGCCGAGCCGCGCGAGGTGATCGAGGTCACGCGCGAGCGTGTCGGGATCGCAGGAGACGTAGGCGAGCGTCGCGACGTCGAGCCGGGAGACGAGCTCGCGTGCGAGCGGGCTCATCCCGCGGCGCGGCGGGTTCACGATCGCGGAGTCGAAGCGCTGCTTCTCCTCGGTGAGCCGGCGGACCGCCGCGGAGACGTCGGCCGCCTCGGCGAGGACGGGGAGCTCCTGGCTGCGCGCGGCTTGCTCCGCGTACCCGGCGGACGGCGCCGACGACTCGACGAGATGAACCTCGGCCCCGGCCTGCGCCATGGCGATCGCGATCGCGCCGGAGCCGCCGTAGAGGTCGAGGACGCGCTGCTTTTCGCCAGTGCCACCGAGCCCGAGCAGGTCGACGAGCGTGGCATGCACGCGCTCGGCCTGTCCCCGGTGGGCCTGCACGAAGGACCCGTACGTCGCGTGGTGCTTGGAGCCGCCGGTCTGGTCCTGCGCCGAGGTCGCGCCGTGGAGCACCACCGTCTCGGTGCCGAGGATCTGCGGGGACTCGCCCTCGTGGAAGTTCACCGCGACGCCGATGATGGCGGGCGTCTCCTCGGCGAGCTCGCGCGCGGCCTGCTCGAGCGGCGCGCGATCGGTGACGCGGGCCCGCTGGACCACGAGCGTGACGAGGACCTTCGGCCCGCCATCGGTGCGGACCTCGCGGAGGTCGAGGGCGCGGAGGGCCCCGCTGGCGCCGGGGTCGAAGGGCGCGAGCGCCCCGCCGGCGTGCTCGTCGGCCACGATCCGGGCGCGCAGCGCGGTGGCGACGGTGGTGAGGGTAGGAGAGAGGACGCGGCACCGCGGGATGTCGACGACCTGGTGACCGCCGCCCTTCGCGTAGAGCCCGAGGCGCCCGCCGCTCGAGACGATGAGCTTGGCCCGGGTGCGGTACTCCACGATGGGGTCCGCGGCGGCGACCGGCTCGGTGTAGACCAGCTCCAGCGTCGGATAGCGCGACGCCGATTGCACGACTCGCCCGCGCTTCATGGCGAGCTGCTCACCGTAGGGGAGCCCGATGATGGGGCAGCCTCCGCAACGGTCCGCATGCTCGCACAGGACGCGCTCCGACATCGGGGTCGCGGAGTCGTCCTCCGGCGGTCCCAGCGGCGCCCTCAGGATCGAGAGCAGCTCGCTTTCGCCGAGGCCGGGCGATGGTCGAAGGCTTCGGGGCGTCATCGTTACGACGTTTCAGGTTACACGACCACGACCTCGCGTAAACGACCCCGGGCACGTTACAGTTACGGGTGATGCATCCGGCGTCCACGTCCTCGGCCACGCCGCTCCAAGCCGGCGACGTCATCGCGGGCAAGTACGCGATCGTGAGGGTCCTCGGCGAGGGGGGGATGGGCATCGTGTACGAGGCGACCCACCTGCGGCTGCGCCAGCGTGTTGCGGTGAAGATGCTGCAGCCCGAGATGCTGGAGCACCAGGTCATCGTGACGCGCTTCGAGCGCGAGGCGCGCGCCGCGGGGCAGCTCCGGAGCCGGCACACCGCCCGGGTGATGGACGTCGACATCACCGATCGCGGGCTGCCCTACATGGTGATGGAGTTTCTGGAGGGGCACGATCTCGAGACCGAGCTCGAGCAGCGCGGCCAGTTCCCGCTGCCGGAGGCCGTCGATTACGTGCTCCAAGCGTGCTCGGCGATGATCGAGGCGCACCAGCTGGGCATCGTGCATCGCGACCTCAAGCCAGCCAACCTCTTCCTCGCCAACGACGGTGGCGCGCGCGTGGTGAAGCTCCTCGACTTCGGAATCTCGAAGGTCGAGGGCGACGGCGACTCGAAGCTCACCACGCCCGACAGCGTGATGGGCACGGCCCTCTACATGTCCCCGGAGCAGGTGCGCGCCTCGGGCACGGTCGATGCTCGCTCCGACATCTGGTCGCTAGGCATCATCCTCTACGAGCTCCTGAGCGGGCGGCCCCCGTGGATGGGCTCGCCCACCCAGCTCGCGGCGGCCATCGTCACCGAGGAGCCGCCGAACCTCCTCTCCCTGTGTGACGTCCCGCTCGAGGTGGCGGCGATCATAGGCAAGGCCCTGCGGCGCGATCCTGCGCAGCGCTGGCCGGACGTGCGGGAGCTCGCGCTCGCGCTCGCGCCGTACACGGCGACGAACGGCTCGGGCCGTATTCTCGCCGACGCGCTCGTCCACGGCGGCTCGCAGCCGCACCTCACCGCGCAGCCGCCGAAGCACGACCAGGCGAACCCGACGCTCCTCCACGCGAAGGCGGTCAGCGAGGCGCGCTCGCGCGAGGGCACGGCGCCGGGCTGGTCGCAGCGCTCGCGTCCGCGCTCGTCGAGGCGCACGCTCCTGGTCGGGCTGCTTACTGCGTTCGTCGTCGGGTTCGTCGTGCTCGGCCTGCTCGCGGTCGCGTGGCTGCGCTGGGGCGCCGCGAGCCCGCCGGAGACGGTCGGCGCGCCGACATCGAGCGCGGCCGCAGCGGCCGGCGATCCTGGGTCGCTCGTCGAGCCCGTGGCGGCGCCG
>JAYTBL010000834.1:0-16223 GCA_043736975.1 Polyangiaceae bacterium | reverse complement strand
CCGCGCGCTCGCTGGCCCGGTGGAGCGCCTCGGCGACCAGCTCCTTGCCCGTGCCGCTCTCGCCGCGGATCAGGATGGTGCTGTTCGAGCGCGCGACCTTGCGGATGGCGACGAGCAGGTTGCGGATGGCCGGGTCGTCGCCGATCATCTCGCGGACCGGGCCGGCGCCGGAGTCGACGCGCAGCATGCTGGGGCGCTGGGTGCGCGGCGCCTCTTCCTCGATGACCGAGAACTCCGGGTCCTGGCTGGCGAGCGAGGACTGGAGCCGCGCCAGCGCGACGATCTCCGGCTTCGCGAGGAACGCGGTGCGGATCTCGGCGGGGAGCCCGGTCGCGAGCTGGTCGCGCACGGCGAGCGCGCGGGCGCAGTGAGCCTGGGCGGCGAGGAGGTCACCCGCGTCGCGGTTGACGACGGCCAGGAGCATGTGGATCTCGCCCAGCAGGTCCTCCTCGCCGGAGGTCCGCGCGAGCGAGAGCGCGCGGTTCGCGGTCTCGAGCGCGCTCTGGCCGGTGGCGCGCTGGATGAGCGCGCGTACCACCGCGACGTCCGCGCGACCGCGGTCGTTGGTGGCGAGCTTCTCGGCGCGGGTCACGGCCTCGTTGGCGCGACCGACATCGCCGTCCTCGAGCGCGACGCGGGCGGCGACGCGGTACGCCTCGCCCAGGTAGTCGCGATCGCCAGCGGCCTCGCCATCGATGAGCGCGGAGTCGATCTCGCGGCGCGCCATCTCGGTGTTGCCGCGGCTCAGCGCGATGCGCGCGCCGACGACGGAGAAGTGCGACGCACGAGCGGCGGTGGTGCCGTGCCCGAGGAGGCGCCGACCGAAGGTGAGCGCGTGCTCTGCGTGATCGACGAGCCCGAGGCGGAGCCGCAGCTCCGCGAGGTTGGCGATGGTCCGCGCCGAGGCGATGCGCCCGCGCAGCGTGTGGCGGAAGCGGATCGCCTGCTCCCAGTAGCCGAGCGCCGACGCGTAGTCGTGCTGGCGCGAGGCGATGACGCCGAGGTTCGCGAAGGCGTAGGCGCAGGCGCGGTCTTCGCCGATCTTCATTCCGTCGTCGAGGACGCGCGCGAGGATGACGCGGGCGTCCTCGAGGCCGCCCTTGGACATCAGGGCGATGCCGCGGTTCAGGCGGGCGCGGAGCTCGGCGATCTTGTCGCCTGCGGAGGAGGCCGTGAGGACGTCCTCGGCGAAGTGCGCGTCGGCGTCGTCCCAGCGGGCCTCGACCAGGCTCATCTTGCCGATGGTGTTGCGGCCGCTCAGGCGCGTGCCGACGGTTTGCGCGAGCGCGATGGCGCGGTTCGCGTGCTCGGCGGCGGCCTTGAGGTCACCGGCGAGGTAGCTGAGCTCGGCGAGCTCGGAGGCGACGCGCGCGCGGAGCTCGTCGCCTCCGGCCGCGGCCTGCGCCTTCTGCAGCGAGACGCGCGCGGCGACGAGATCGCCGAGCTGCATCAGCGCCTTGCCCATGAGCAGCGCGATGGTCGGGTCCTCGGGCTTCAGCGCGGTGGCGCTCTCGCACCAGCGCTGAGCGTCGTTCGCCTCGCCCATGTCGAGCGCGCGGTGCGCGGCCTGGACGCGGAGGAAGAGGCCCCCCTCGCCAGTGACCGGCGCGACGCAGGTGAACCAGCGGCTCGTGATCTCGTAGGTCGCCTGCGCGTCCTCGATGTTGCGGATCGACTTCTGGATCGCGCGGTCGGCCGCCTCGATGGCGCCAGCGCTGACGAGCAGCTCGGCGGCGCGGGCGTACGCCCAGGGATCGGGATCGAAGCCCGGACCGCCGGCGAGGAGCCGCGCCGTGGCGAGGCGCTCGGCCTCGCCGGCCGTGGCCTCGATCGCCGCGGCGTCGAAGCCGCCCGCGAGCGAGACGAGCGTGCCGTTGCGTACCGCGAGCGCACTGACGACGAGCTCCTCGACGGCGGCGAGGGCGTCATGCGCCTCTCCGTTGCCGAGCGTCTCCAGCGAGGCGACGGGCAGCGAGCGGCCGGCGAGCGCGAGGCACGCGAGGACGCCGCGCGCCGTTTCGCTGAGCCCATGGAGCTCGCTCGCGTCGGCCGGGAGGACGCGACGGGCGCGGGCCCACCAGGCCTCGAGCGTACGGATGTCGCTACCGGGCAGCTGGGCGTGCGCCTCTTCGGCGACGGCGCCGAGCCAGCGCAGCTTGTCCGCGGAGGTGAGATCGGAGACGAGATCGAACGTCGTGATGCTGGCGGCGTCGGCCGCGCTCGCATCGGCGAACGCGCGCGTGTCGCGGACGTCGGTGCCGGTCACGAAGATCACGAGGCCGGAGCGCGCCGTGTGAACGAGCTCGTTCGCGACCGCGCGGTCCCAGGTGCCCTCCTTGGGGAGGATGGCGATGATCGCCGCCTGCTTCGCGAACGCGGCGCGCGTGATCTCGTCAGCACAGGCGTGCGGATCGCTCGGGACCACGGCGAGGCCGAGCTGGGTCGCGATCTCGCGGAAGAGCGGCGCGCCACCACGCGAGCCCGCGGCGCTCGAGGCATCGACAGGCAGCCAACCGCTGGCGCAGAGCCGCCGGGCCGCGTGGGCGATGATCGCGGCCTGAACCTCGTGAGAGGCACGCACGATCATGACTCCGAGCGGGCTCGTCTGGGCGTTGCGCGCGTCACAGCCGACGAGACGCTCGTCGAAGTCGACGAACGACCCCGCGCGTCCGCCGTTGGCGCCAGTCACGTTTCCGTGAGCGTTTCCGTGGGCGAGAGAAAGAGGAGCGACGGATTGTGCCAAGGCCGAGGAAACCTACTTGAAAGATGACCTTGTTCAAGGACAGAAGCAGCCCCCGTCACGTCTCCGAGAAGCCAGGATCCTGGCAGCCTGAAGGCACGACGTAAGGCTTGTACGGCACACTTCCATCCAGCCTTCCCCGAGCGCTCGAGCTTCCGATCGAACGAAGACGGCCTGATGTGGAGCTAGAGCGATGCAAGAGCTGATCCTCACCCTCCTCAACTGCAAGTCCACGAGATCACGCGGTTGCGCCACGCAACCGTGCATCATCTGACGCCGCGTGCGCCGAGCGTCAGCGCACGAGCTACGCGCGAGCGCGCTTTTCGGACCGCTTCAAGACCTGCTCGAGCTCGTCGAAGCTCGAGGGCGGGGCGTCGCCGAGCGCGCGCGCAAGCGGGATCTGTGCCCAGGCGCTCGCGATGAACAGCGGCAGAGCTGCGGGGAGCCTCGACCGCAAGAGCTCGAGCTGACGCTCGATCGCGCCCGCGTCGCCGCGGCGGACCGGGCCCGTCAGCGCCGCCGGGAACCCGAGCGTCTCGACGTTCTCCGCCACCGAGCGGAGGAGCGGGCCCAGCATCTTCGGGGCGTCTCCGCGCGGGACGCCGGACGCGACCAGCAGCGCCTCGCCGATCGCCGCGAGCGCCGCGGCGCCGTTCGCCACGAGGCCCGCGGCCGCGTGATAGCCGACGGTGTCGAGCTTCGCGAACGTGCGGGGCGTCATCCCGAGGCGCTTCGCGAGCGCGCGGGCCCGACGCTCCGCCTCGGGGTCGCCCTTCACGTGGCACTGGCCGCGCGTGAGCGTCGGGAAGAACGTCGTGGAGGCGAACGAGATCATCGGATGCATTTGCGCGATGCCCGCGCACGCGCCGCGCAGCGGAGCGAGGGCCTCGGCGGAGAGCGCGCCCGAGTTGTGAACGACGATGGCGCTCTTCTTCAGCACGCCGGCACGCGCGAGCTCGGTGGAGAGCGCCCCGAGCTGCCGGTCGCGCACCGCGAGGATGATGATCGACGCGTCGATTCGCTTGGTGGGGATGCCCATGCGCGCCGGGCGAAGCGTCACCTGATCCCCGCGCTGGCGAAGCGCCCGCGTGAGCGCCGAGCCCACCTTTCCAGCCCCGAGAATGAAGACCTTCATGACGTGTAGAGGCCGCGCGCGCGCGCATGCTCGAGGACGCCGCGCGGCACCAGCGGCTCGAGCTCGTTCCAGCGGCATTCGCGGATCATCGTGCGTACCTCGGTGCTGGAGATGGCCGGCAGCACCGCCGGCGGCGCCCCCTCGAAGGTCACGCCCACGCGGCCCAGCACGATGGGCGGCGCGAGCGCGGCGATCCGGTCGAACCCGTGCCACTTCGAGGACTCGAGCACGAGGTCGGCACCCATGACGAAGCGGAGCGACCAGTCCGGATTCTGCGCGTGCAGGTGCTCGATGGTGCGGAGGGTGCGGCTCTCGCCGCCCAGCTCCTCCTCGACGCGCGAGATCTCGACGCGCGGCAGGAAGCCCATGCCGAGCTCGCACATGCGCACCCGATCCTCGTAGGGCGCGAGCGACTTGGCGAAGGGATGACGATACGTGGGCACCACCAGCAGCTTCTCGACGTCGAAGCGCGCGAGCACCACCGCGAGCGCGAGCACGTGCGCGAGATGCGGCGGGTTGAAGCTGCCGCCGAACACGCCGACCAGCGGCGACCCGCCGCTCACCCGTCCCCCTGGACCCGCAACTTCGGCGACCGCTGGGCGGTCAGCGTCTCGCGCTGCCCAGGCTTTCCCACCGAGTCGTAGATGGTGATGGCGACCTCGTCACCCTCGTCGTCGAGGACCGCCACGCCGCCGCCTGGGCTGCCGATGGGCCCCGGGGTCACGAACCAGCGCGCGCCGATGCGCCGCACCAGCGGGCCCTCGCTCTTGCCGAAGAAGAGGAGGTTCGCGGCGAGGATGTCCTCCTCGTCGAGCAGCGCCTTGTCGTGGATGAGGACCGCGACGCGATCACCGACCATCTCGATGGTGCGGGCGATCTGCTCGGGTAGCGCCTCGAGCGACTTCAAGCGCAACCGCGCCCGCTCGGTCTGGACGAACTTGTCGATCTGGTCGGGGGTCCCCGAGGCGGCGATCTCCGCGGCGCGGCGCCATGCGGCGTCGTCGCTGGGGTCGTCGCCCACCAGCTTGCGGGCCCAGGCGGCGACCGCGCGGTCGAGCGCGCCGTCATTGCCGAGGTAGATCGCGCGATGGACCCGCGCGCCGTTCAGGAGGAACTCGGCCGCGCGGCCAAGCGCTCCGAGCGCTCCGAGATCGCTACCGGCTGGACCGAGGAGACCGAGTCGCATCGAAGCTGGGGAGTCTAACACGGGCACTCTCTTCCGCCCGACTGGTAGAGTCGGCGCGCCTTGGCAAGCTCTCGTTCTGGACGCCTCGAAGACCTCCGCGACCCCGTCACCATCACCCTGGATGGGGCGCCGCTCCTCGCCGAGCGCGGGGAGCCGATCGCGGCCGCGCTCATCGCCGCGGGAAAGATGGTGATCGCGCGGAGCCCGAAGTTCCACCGGCCACGCGGGCCCGCCTGCATGCGGGCAGCGTGCGACGGCTGCCTCGCGCGCGTCGACGAGACGCCGAACATCATGACCTGCATGGTGGCGGCCGAGGAGGGCACCGCGGTGGTCTCGCAGAACCGCCTCGGGCCGCGCGAGGTCGATCTCCTGCGCATGACCGACTGGTTCTTCCCCGAGGGCATGAACCACCACGAGCTCTTCGCCGGCGTGCCCGGCGTGCAGAGCGTGATGCAGGCGTTCGCGCGGCGCGTGGCCGGCCTCGGGCGCATGCCGCTGGAAATCGAGGCCCCCCATGCCTCGGCGCGGCGCAGCGCGGACGTGGTGGTGGTGGGCGGCGGGCCCTCGGGCCTCGCGGTGGCCGCGGCGCTCGCGAAGGCGGGCCGCAGCGTCGAGGTGCTCGACGACCAGCTGGTGCCCGGTGGCGGGCTCCTCGCGCTCGCGCTCGCGCGCGGCGATCGGCGACCGTTCGCCGAGATGCATGCATCCTTCACGGATAGCGTCGCGGCCGGGCGAGTCCGCATGCGCAGCGGCACCATCGCCGGCGGTATGTATGGCCGTGATGTCCTGGTGGTGGGTCCGGACGGCGCCGAGGTGGTCGAGGCCCGCGCGCTCGTGTTCGCGAGCGGCGCGCACGACGGCGCGCTCGCGTTCGAGGGCAACGACGTGCCGGGCGTCATGAGCGCGCGCGCGGGCGGCCTGCTCCTCGGGCGCAACGTGCTGCCGGGCAAGAAGATCGTGATCGTGGTGGCCGAGGGCGGAGGGCCCTTCGGGGAGTCGTTCGCGCGGGGCGTACCAGGCGAGCGCGCGAGCGTCACGGTGGTGCGCGGCGAGCCGGTCGCGGTGCGCGGCGCGAGCCGGGCCAAGGCGGTCATCGTGCGCGACGGGGCGGGAACGGAGAAGGAGTATGCGGCCGACGTCGTGCTCGTCGACGCGCCGCGCTCCCCCGCCTACGAGCTCGCCGAGCAGGCCGGCGCGCCGCTGGTGCACGAGCCACGAGGGTTCGTGGTGCGCACCGAGGCGGGCCGCTTCGGCGACGGCCTCTACGCGGCGGGCGAGCTCACCGGCGTCCCCTTCGAAGCGCGAGCCATCGCCGAGGACGCGGCGCGCGTCGCAGCCAGCATCATCGCCGGCTGATCAATCGTCGACCAGCGGGCCGAACAGGCCGATGCCGAGCAGCATGGTGATCACCACCGAGGCGCCCATCAGGCCCAGAAAGCCCGAGTAGCTGTCGAACGGCTGCAGCTCGAACGCCTTGCGCGTGCCGACCACGCCGCAGATCAGCACCGGCGAGAGCAGCGGAAAGAGCACGATCGCGAGCACGAGATCGCGCGCGCGCGTCCGCACCGTCATCGCGCCGAACAGCGTGCCCACGAACGACAGCGCCGCGGTACCCATGAAGAGCAGCGCGAGGAACGCTGGCAGGTGGAGGTGCGCCGACTGCTTCGCCGCGGCGAGCTCCTCCGCACTGAGCGTGGTGAGCGCGACGCCCGAGCTGAAGTCGATCTGGAACACGAACATGCACAGCGCGACGAGCGGGATCTCGATGAGGAGGATCATCCCGAACGTGGCGATCGACTTGCCCACGAAGATCGAGGCGCGCGGGATGGGCGCGACGAGCAGCCCCGTGAGCGCCGACTCGTCGCGCTCGCGCTGCCACACGCGGCCGAACGAGAGCACCGCCGCGAAGAAGATCGTGATCCAGATGGTGCCCGCGGCGGTGGCAGCGTTCGTCGCGCGGTTGACGTGGAACGCCATGCTGGCGAGGAACCCGATGACGATCGAGAAGACGCCTGCGGTGGCGACGATCTCGCCGGTTCGCCGCTCGATGCGGACGTCCTTCTTGCAGATCTCCCAGGCCACCGCGAGCGCGCCCAGGCGCGCCATGTCTAGAGGCCGTTTTCCTTGATGTACTGGTTCGTGAAGCTCGTGCCCTTGTCGTACGAAGAGCGAAGGTCGGAGAGGATCCGGTCCTCCACCATCCCGCCGACGATGAAGACCTTCACCTCGACGGAGATCTTCAGGAGGCGCGCGATCTTCTTGTCGCCGAGCTTCTCGACCCACATCTCGCCCGCGACCTTGGTCTTGTCGGCCAAGGTGCTGGGCGTGACCTTGAAGGAGTAGCGCTTCGTCTTCTTGTCGAAGGTCCCCTCCTCGACATAGCTGAGGCGATCGCCGAGGACCTTCTTCACTGCCGCGGGCATGTTGCCGGTAGGCGGATCGACCTGGACCTTGCGCCAGGTCTTCGCGTCGTCGTCCTTGGAGTCGACGAGCTTCCACTCCGGGAACTTCAGCGCGTCGATGTAGAGCTTCTTGTTGAAGTCCGCATCGAAGACGCAGCGTGCCCAGTAGGTGTCCTCGTCGGTGTCGATCTCGTGGCGAAGCGTGAGGTCGGGCATGACCGGCCTACTTCTTCGACGACTTCTTCTTCGGCGCCGGCTTGGCGACGGGCTTGGCAGCCGCTGGGGCGACCTTCTTCGCCACCGGGGCCCGCTTCACCTTGGGCTCGGCCGCCTTGGCAACGGCGGCAACGCGCTTCGCGACCGCCTTGTACATGTCCCAGAGGCGCGGGACCGGGTAGGCCCCGAGGCGGGTCTTGTAGCCCTCGTCCTTGGCGCGCTTCTCGGTCTCGGCGATCGCGTCGATCATCTTCGCGCGGGTGCCGAACTTCTCCTTCACCGCCGCGAAGGTCGCGTGGAGCTTGAGGAGCTTGGCGTTCGAGACGTGCGCGAGGCCCTTGTTCGAGTTGAGGCGGGAGACCCAGAGGTCCTCGTCCTTCGTGATCTTCTCGAGCTCGGCGACGAGCTTGGCCTTGTTCTCGAACTTGTCCTTGATGGCGGCGAGCGGGCTCTTCATGGCGATCTCCTGAGGGTGCACGAGATGACTCGTGCGGCGTTTTGAAGCCGCGGGAGTACCAGAGGGATGCGGCGCCGGCAAGCAGCCCGACGGTGTAAGGTCGGGCCGGCGCGGGCGTTGTCGGCGCGGACCTCGGAGGGAGCCCTGATGACGATCGGTCGCTGGACGATGATCCTGTACTTCGAGCTCGCCTTCGTGCTCGCCCTGGCGGGTTGTGCCAGCGCCAGCAAGGAGGCCGCCGCGCCGAGCCCGCAATCCGCCCGCGGTGAGCGCGAGATGCGCGTCAACGGCCGCGCGACCACGACCGCGCTGAAGAAGACCGAGGAGAGCTCGGCCGACCGCGACTCCGACGGTATACCCGACAAGGCCGACGCGATCCCTGCCGCCGAGGCCGCGCCGTCCGCCGGGAACATGATGGGCGCGCCGGCGCCGTTGATGAAGCCATCCGACAGCCCCGCGCCGCCGCCGCCGCCGCCGCCGCACGCCGGGCCCCGCGCCGGGGGCAACGAGCCGCCGCACGACACCTCGATGCTGATCTACACGGCGCGCGTGACGATGGCCGTCTACCAGGTTGATCAGGGCCTCGCCGCGGTCGAGAAGATCGCGAAGGACATGGGCGGCTACCTCTCGCTGAAGCGCGATCGCGAGATCACCATCCGAATCCCGCGCAATCGCTTCGAGCCGACGCTCGCCGCGGTCGACAAGATCGGCGACGTGCTCCATCGCGACATCCAAGCCCAGGACGTGACCGACGAGTTCGTCGATACCGAGATCCGCATCAAGAACGCCCGCGCCATGCAGGTCCGCCTGAAGGCGCTCCTCGAGAAGGCGCCGGTCAAGGAGGCGCTCGAGATCGAGAAGGAGATGCGGCGCGTGACCGACGAGATCGAGCTCCTCGAAGGGAAGCTCAAGCTCCTGAAGGACAAGATCGCCTACTCGACCATCACCGTCGCGTTCGAGCCGCGGGGCTCGACCATCCAGTCGACGCGCATCCGCCTCCCCTTCCCCTGGCTCGGCGCGCTGGGTCTCCCCTCTCTCCTGCGCCTCTCGGAGGAACGATGATCCGCCGTCTCGCATCGCTCGTGGTGGTTCTGGTCGGCCTCTCTGCGCTCGCCGGGTGTGGCCGTCCGTTCGACGTCAGGACCGCGCCAGGCTTCGTCGCGCTCGACAACCAGCACGACTTCGACTGGCGCGCGACGACCCCGGAGGGCGTGGTGGTCGGCATCCGCGTCGTCGAGGACGAGAAGCGCGGCGACCTCGGGTTCTGGACGCAGGCCATGACGCTGCAGCTGCGCGACGTGAGCGGCTACGCGCTCCTCGAGACCAGCGACACGGCCTCCGCGGACGGCACGAAGGGCAAGCTGCTCAAGTTCGGGCACGACGAGGACGACAAGCCGTACGTCTACTGGGTCGCGATCTTCGCGGCACAAGGCCGCCTCTTCGTGGTCGAGGCCGGCGGTCAGAAGGAGCTCTTCGAGCGCGCGCGGCCGAACGTCGAGTGGACCATGAAGAACGTCACCGTGCGCTGCAGCGGCTTCCTCGCGCCGGTCCTCTCGTCGCACACATGCAACCGCTGGTGACGCGGTAGACTTGCCCTCGTGCGCTCGCGGCCGCTCGTCACCGTTCATCTCGCCCAGTCGCTCGATGGTCGCGTCGCGCTCGACGGCGCGACCACGCTCCTGAGCACGCAGGAAGGTCGCGCGAGCGCGCACGCCGCGCGCGCTGGCCACGACGCGGTGCTGGTGGGCTCGAGCACGGTGCGCATCGACGATCCGCGGCTCACGGTGCGCGACGCGCCCGGGGAGCACCCGCTGCGCGTGGTGCTGGCGAGCACGCTCTCGTTGCCGCGCGGCGCGAAGGTGCTCGAGCGCGACGGCCGCGCGCTGGTGATCGGCGCGGAGGGTCGCGTGCTCGACGCAGAGCGGCGCGCGCTCGAGGCCACGGGGGCGAGGGTTGCGGTGGCACCGCACGACGCGGACGGTCGCGTGTCGATCGAGGGCGCGCTCGCGATCCTCGCGGAGCAGGGCGTACAGCGCCTGCTCGTCGAGGGCGGCTCGAAGGTGGTGACGTCGTTCTTGCGAGCGCGGCGCGTCGATCGCCTGTGCTTCGAGATCGCGATGCGCCTGCTCGGCGCGCCGGGCACGCCGGTGGTGGGCGCGCTCGACATCGCCGCGCTGCCCCAGGCGCCGCGGCTCGTGAACGTGGTGGTGGAGCGGCTCGGCGAGAACGTCCTCGTGCGGGGCGACGTTGTCTACGACTGAAGGCTGGCGCGGCCGCGCGCTGTGGTTCGTCGGCCCGCGCCGGATCGAGCTGCGCGACGAGGCGGTGCGTGCGCCTGGCCCCGGCGAGGTGACGGTGCGCGCGCTCGCGAGCGGGATCAGCCAGGGCACCGAGCTCCTCCTCTATCGAGGCGAGGGGCCAGCGGTGTTCGACCCGTCGCTCGGCGACGCGGCGGCGGAGACGTACCCGCGTCGCTACGGCTACGCGTGGGTCGGACAGGTCGCGACGGCGGGGCCCGGGGCGCGGCTCGGCGAGGGCACGCGCGTGTTCTCGCTCGCGGCGCACGGCGAGCTCCACACGCTGCCCGAGGCGGCGGTGCGGGCGCTGCCCGAGGATTTCTCGGCGACGCGCGCGGTGCTCGCCGCGAACCTCGAGACGGCGATCACGTGTACCTGGGACGCGAACGCGAGCCTCGGCGACCACGTCGTGGTGCTGGGCGGCGGCGTGGTGGGCACGCTCACGGCGTGGCTGCTCGCTCGCTCGGGCGCGGCCGTGACGCTCCTCGAGCCCGGCGAGCAGCGGCGCGTCGCGGCCCGCGCGCTCCTGCCCGACGCGCGGATCGAGGCGACCGCGGAGCCCGACGGCAGCGCGGACGTCGTGATCGAGGCCACGGGCAACCCCGCGCTCCTCGACGTGGCCATCGCCTGGGCCCGGCCCGAGGCGCGCGTGGTGGTGGCCTCCTTCTACGGGGCGCGCCGCGCGCCCGTGGATCTCGGTGATGCGTTCCACCGGCGCCGCCTCGAGCTCCGCGCCAGCCAGGTCTCAGCCATCCCGCCGCGCCTGCGCGAGCGCTGGACGCCTGCGCGGCGCTGGCGGTTCGTGCTCTCGCTGCTCCGCGAGCGCGCGCTCGATGCGCTGCTCGCCCCGCCCGTCCCCTTCGCGCGAGCGGCGGAGCTCTATGCCACGCTCGATCGCGACGCGGACGTCCCGCCGGCGCATGTCTTCGTGTATCGGTGAGGGCATGTTCTCGGTCGGCGTCTCGGACCACGTGATGATCGCTCATAGCTTCGCAGACCCGACCTTCGGACCGGCGCAGAAGCTCCACGGCGCGACGTACGCCATCGAGGTCGAGGTGCGCGCGCCCGAGCTCAACGGGCACCACGTCGTGATGGACATCGGCGCGATGCGCACGCTGCTGCGCGCGGTGTGCGAGACGCTCGACTACACGAACCTCGACGAGCACCCGGCGTTTCCCGGACGAACTTCGACGACGGAGCGGGTCGCGGAGCACATCGCGCAGGAGCTCGCGAAGGCGTTCGCTGGCCTTGCGGCCGACGCCAAGCCCACCGCGGGCGCGACGCTGCGGGTGCTGCTTCGCGAGTCGCCGGTGGCGTTCGGGTCGTTCGAGCAGAAGCTCTAGGCGCGTCGTGCGCATCGCCTGGGTGCTCCACGGAGAGCTCGCGCAGCGTACCGGCGGAACGATCTACGACGCGGAGGTAGTCGCGGGCCTGCGCCGGGCCGGCGACGAGGTCACGGTGGTCTCGCTGCCGCGGGTGGTCGGTTCGCTGGTGGAGCAGGTGCGCGCGCTGGCGCCGGACGTCGTGGTGGGCGACGAGCTGTGCTTTCGCGAGCTCGCGCTCCTCTTCCCGCGGCTCGAGGGCTGCGCGACGAGGCGCGTGCTCCTGGTGCATCACCTGACGCGCTGGGAGACCGAGGTCCCTCGGCAGCGCCGCCGGGCGCTCGGGCTCCTCGAGTCCCTGGCGATGCGCGCGAGCGACCAGATCGTCACCACGAGCGAGACCACGCTCCGCCGCCTCATCGCCGAGGGCGCGGACCGCCCGATCGCGGTGGTGCTCCCCGGCGCCGACCGCCTCGCGCGCCTGGACCCGACCGCAGGGAGCGCGGAGGAACGGGGCGTGCGGTTCGCGTTCCTCGGCGCGATCATTGCGCGCAAGCGCGTGCTCGAGCTGGTGCGCGCGTTCGCAGAGGGCGCGGGCGAGGAAGCGCAGCTCGTCCTGGTAGGAAGCGCGACGCGCGACCCACGGTATGTCGGCCTGGTCCTCGAGCTCATCGCGCGACGAGGCCTGACGGCGCGCGTCACGCTGCTCGGCGAGGTCGACGAGATCGGCGCTGCGCGCGCGCTGGCGGCGAGCGACGTGCTGGTGATGCCTTCATCGCTCGAGGGCTACGGCATCGCAGCGACGGAGGCGGTCCACGCGGGACTGCCGGTGATCGCGGCGCGCGCGCAGGGCCTCGAAGAAGCGCTCAGCCCGTGCCCTGCGGCGTGCCTGTTTGTCGACGACGAGCCGGCGCTGGCCAGCGCGCTCCGCCGCTTCGCGACCGATCGCGTGCTGCGCGCCACGATGCGCGAGGCGGCGAACGACGCGCGCACGATACTGCCCAGGTGGTCGGCCTGCGCCGCCGCCTTCCGTGCGACGATCGGGGCTCCCTGCCCCCAGCAGTCCGTCGACCCTCCCCCAAATTCGGTGAAGATCCTTCACGATCGATCACGCGGGCGCCCGGACGCCCGCGGTCTGACGGGCTCCGCGGGAATCGTGAAGAGCCTTCATCATCGCTTTGTGTGAGGACCAGGAGCCCGCGGGCCAGCGGACTTTCGCAGAATCATGAAGATCGAGCACTATCGGGCGCCCCGCGCACCCGCGCCACCGATCGTGAAGGATCTTCACCGTCTTCGCGACACGCGACACGCGACACGCGACACGCAACCAACCGTGCCCCCGATCGTGAAGGATCTGAACCGTTCTCGCGTTCTCCCGCCACATCCGACCCACAACGGCCAATCGTGAAGGATCTGAACCGTTCTCGCGACACGTCCGACGGTCACACCGGCCCGCGACGCCAATCGTGAAGGATCTTCACCGTTCGGCGCCAGGAATCCCGAGGCGGGCGACGGCGGCGCGGAGGAGCTGAGTGTAATGTACACGTGTCTTGTCCAGCGCCGCCGGAGCCGGCCAGGCGAGCGGCGCGCCGATGCGGACCTTGGTCACCACGTCGCCGAAGCCGGGCAGCGTGGCCTGGAGCAGCGGGGCGATGGTGGTGATGCCGCGCCGCTCGGCCCAGCGCACCGGCGGCAGGCGCTTCGCGCGCGCCGAGTGCACGCCCGACACGAACACCGGCAGCACCTGCGCGCCGCAGCCCGCGGCCGCCGCGGCGAGCACGCCCGTGCCCGGGGACCACGCGCCGAGCAGCTCCGCGCCGCGCGGCAGGAAGCACGCGTCAGGCTCGATCGCGCCCGCGCCGAACTGCACGAGCGCGCCCCCTCGGCCCAGCCACGCCACCGCGCGACGGAGGCCCGCGAGGCGGCCGAACGCGCGCGTGTCGTCGACGAACACCAGACGTTCGGACAGCGAGGGCAGCGCGCGGAGGAACGGGCGATCGGCGGCAACGAGCGCGACGTCGTCCCGGCGGAGCGCAGCGAGCAGCGCGAGCGCGTCGTACGCACCAGGGTGGTTCGTCACCACCAGGAGCCCGCCGCGCGAGGGCACGGCGCCGTCCACCTCGAGGCGAACGCCGAACGCGTCGAGCGTCGCCTGCGCGGCGGCCGCGATGCCGACCTCGCCGATCAGGTTGTCGAAGCGCGCCAGGCTCCTTCCGAGGCGCGCGCTGGGACCGCGCGCGAGCCGCTCGACCAAGCGCCGCGCTCGCGGCGATAGCCCCCGCGCGCCGACCGCCGCGACGATCTCCGCGGTCGAGAGCGCAGCCAGCTGCGCCGCGACCTCGCCCTCGCTCCGCGCGCGTGGGGACGCCGCGGGCTCTTCACGTGGCGGCATCGCGCGCAGCCTAGCCGCGCGGCGCTCCCTGACGCTACCCTGGAGGCGGTGTTCTTCGTCTTCGTCGCGAACCTGGCGCGCCCCGCGCTGATCGAGGCGGATGCGATGGCTCCGCTCCTCGCGAAGACCCCCTACGAGACGCGCCTCGCGCTCGCCGCGGGCCCGCCGTCGATCGTCCTCACCACGTCGGATCGGGATCGCGCCACGAACGTGCTCGGCCTGCTGCGCAGCCGCGGCCACGGCGCGCACGCGTTCGACGACGAGAGCTTCGTGAAGAGCGGGGCCATGGCCCGTCTCGACGACTTTCGGCTCGACGCCGACGGGGTCCGCCGCACCGCGAACGGGGATCTCCTTCCGTACGGCGACGTGTTCGCCATCCTGCGGGCCGTGCACGAGAGCAGCTCGACCAGCGAGCGCAACGTGGACTCTCCGGACCGGATGGTCTCGGAGTCGAGCTCGCAGACCGTCACGGTGAGGAGCCAGCAGCGCGAGCACGTCGCCTACTTCTTCCGTCGCAGCGGCGAGCGGCCGTGGCTGCTCCGCGAGCGCCACACCAGCTACGTGGGGCTGGGACAGGAGCGCGGCCCCGTCGCGTTCGCGAACTTCACGCGCCTGCTGGTCCGCCTGCGCGAGGCCTCGCCGATGGCGGTCTTCGACGATCGCCTGGTGCGACGGCGCGTCGTGGAGCGGCTCGACACCGGGGGATTGACGAGCTCGCGCCAGGGAATGGATCTGCTCGCCCATCTGCTCGCGATGACCATCGCGAGCCAGGGCGGGTCGCCGTATCGGTAGTCGCGGAGCTCCCGCCTCCCATGCTACTCGTGGGCGACATGGCTTCGCCGCGGCTCCGCTTCGCTCCTTCTCCCACGGGCTACCTCCACATCGGTGGCGTGCGCACGGCCCTCTTCAACTGGCTCTGGGCGCGCAAGACCGGTGGCACGTTCGTGCTGCGCATCGAGGACACCGATCAGGAGCGCTCCACCGATGCGAGCCGCGCCATCATCTTCGACTCTCTGGAGTGGCTCGGCCTCGACTGGGACGAGGGGCCCGGCAAGGGCGGCAGCTTCGGGCCCTACACCCAGATGGATCGCCTCGGGCTCTACACGGCGAAGGCCGAGGAGCTCATCGCGAACGACAAGGCGTTCCGCTGCTTCTGTACGAAGGCCGAGCTCGACGCGCAGCGAGAGGCCCTCAAGAAGGCCGACCCCAAGGCGCAGTTCAAGTACCCGGGGACCTGCCGCGACCGCAAGGACCAGCCGGATCTGCCGTTCGTCGTGCGCTTCAAGACCGATCGCTCGGGATCGATCACCTACGTCGACAAGGTGTTCGGCGAGATCGTGACCCCGAGCATCGAGCAGCAGGACTTCGTGCTCGTCCGCAGCGACGGCATCCCGCTCTACAACTTCGGCGCCGTCGTCGACGACCTGACGATGGAGATCTCGCTGGTCGCGCGCGGGCGCGACCACATGATCAACACGCCTCCGCAGATCATGATCTACGAGGCGTTCGGCGCGAAGGTCCCCGAGTTCGCGCACCTCCCGATGATGCTCGCGCCCAGCGGCGAGAAGCTCTCGAAGCGCCACGGCGCGGTCAGCGTGTTCGAGTACAAGGACACCGGCTACTCCCCGGACGCGGTCCTCAACTACCTCGCGCGCTTCGGCTGGTCGTTCGGCGACCAGGAGATCTTCTCGAAGGAGCAGCTCGTGCAGGCGTTCTCCTGGGAGTCCTGCGGTCGCGGCGACGGCAAGTTCGACGGCAAGAAGTTCCTCGCCATCAACCACGAGCACCTCAAGACCGAGAAGCTCACCGCCGCTGACGACTACGCGCGGCGCACCGTGCCGTTCCTCGAGGCGCGCGGCCTCGCTGGCATCACCACCGAGGGCGTGAAGCGTGCACTTTACACAATTCGCGACCGCGCCACGACGTTCGTGGAGGCCGCTTCGATGCTCGATCCGTTCTTCCGCGAGCCGCCGGTGGTCGACGAGAAGGCGGCCGACAAGTTCCTGGTGAAGGACGCCGCCCCGCGCCTGACCGGCTTCCGCGACGCGCTCGCGAAGGCCGCGGAGTGGACCGAGG
>JAYTBL010000833.1:0-3054 GCA_043736975.1 Polyangiaceae bacterium | reverse complement strand
AGCGATGCGGTGTGGTCGGCGAAGAGACGAACAAGCTCGTGGGCTATCTGGCGGCGACCTCGCGCAAGCTCGAACAGCCGCTGGCGGTGGTGATCCAGTCGTCGAGCGCGGCGGGCAAGTCGTCGCTGATGGATGCGGTCTTGAACCTGATGCCGGAAGAGGAGCGCACGCAGTACAGCGCGATGACGGGCCAGAGCCTCTTCTACATGGGGGAGTCGGACATCAAGCACAAGATCCTCGCCATCGTCGAAGAGGAGGGCGCCGAGCGCGCGAGCTACGCGCTGAAGCTGCTGCAGAGCGAGGGTGAGCTGACGATCGCGAGCACGGGAAAAGATCCGGCGACGGGGCGCTTGGTGACGCAGGAGTACCGGGTCGAAGGGCCGGTGATGATCTTCCTCACGACAACGGCCATCGAGGTGGACGAAGAGCTGCTCAATCGGTGCATCGTGCTGAGCGTCGATGAGGGGCGCGAACAGACGAGGGCGATCCACGCGCGTCAGCGCGCGGCGCAGACGCTCGAAGGGATGCTCGCGCGTCGCGAGCGGGAGACGATCGTGAAGCTGCATCGTGACGCGCAGCGGATGCTCCGGCCGCTCGTCGTCGTGAACCCTTTCGCCCACGAGCTGAGCTTCCTCGACACGGCGACGCGGATGCGGCGCGACCACATGAAGTACCTGACGCTGATCCGGAGCATCGCGCTGCTCCACCAGTACCAAAGGCCGGTGAAGAGCGCGCAGCACGGCGCGCACGTGCTGCACTACATCGAGGTGACGAAGGAGGACATCGCGACCGCGAACCGCCTTTGTCACGAGGTGCTCGGGCGCAGCCTCGACGAGCTGCCGCCGCAGACGCGCCGCTTGCTCGGGGAGATCGAGGAGCTTGTGCGCACGGAGTGCGCGAAGCTCGGGGTGGATCGGGAGGATTTTCGCTTTAGCCGCCGCGAAGTGCGGGACGCGACGAAGTGGGGTCAGACGCAGCTCCGGCTCCATCTCGGTCGGCTGATCGAGATGGAGCACGTGCTCGTGCATCGGGGCAAGCAGGGTCAGGGCTACGTCTACGAGCTGGCGTACGACGGCGGCGGGAAGGACGGCTCGGCGTTTGTGCCGGGTCTCTTCGACGTGAACGGGGCCAACGGTGCGACGACTACGATTTCCACTTCGCGGGGGTCAGCGCCCACTTCGCGGGGGTCGGAGGGGAACTTCGCGGGGCCTTCGCGGGTCGAACTCGGGGGAGTAGCGGGGCCTTCGCGGGGGACTCGAACAAGCATGAATACCCATGAAAATGGCTCGATTGTCGTGCTCGGCAGAGTGAACAACGAAGGGGCGCACCACGGGCGCGAGGACTTGAACGGCGCATCGTACGTACCGGCATCGGGCGTCGTTGCCACTGCCGCCTTCGTCACGCGTGGCTGCTGATGGCGCGTCGGAAGAAGACGAAGACGTCGCCGGGCAATCCGAACGATCCCGAGGGGCTCTACGCGTGGCTGGTGCGCCACCTCGAAGCGCTGCGCGTGAAGAACTACTCGCCGCGCACGATCGGGAACCGCGAGAGCAATCTCGGTTTCTTCATCGCGTGGTGCGACGCGCGCTCGATCATGAGGCCGCAGGAGGTGACGAAACCGATCCTCGATCGGTATCAGCGGCACCTGTTTCACCTGCGCAAACCGAACGGCAAGCCGCTCAGCTTCTCGTCGCAGCTTCAGCGGCTCACGCCGGTGCGCTCGTACTTCAAGTGGCTCACACGCCAGAACGTCCTCTTGTGGAACCCGGCGAGCGAGCTCGAGCTGCCGCGCCAAGAGAAGCGATTGCCGAAGCACGTGCTCACGATCGACGAGGCGGAGCGCGTGCTTGAGCAGCCGAACGTCCACGACGCATTGGGGCTCCGTGACCGCGCCATCTTGGAGACGCTCTACTCGACGGGGATCCGGCGCATGGAAGTGGCGAATTTGCTCGTCTACGATCTCGACGCCGAGCGCGGGACGCTGATGGTGCGGCAGGGCAAAGGGCGCAAGGATCGGATGGTGCCGATCGGCGAGCGTGCGGTGGCGTGGATTGCCCGCTACGTGAACGAGGCGCGCCCGCAGCTCGTGATGGCGCCCGACCACGGCGTCTTGTTTCTCACGCAAGAGGGCGAGGAGATCAGTCCGAACCGGCTGACGCAGCTCGTCCGCGAGTACGTGATTGCGGCCGACACGGGCAAGAGCGGCTCGTGCCATCTCTTTCGGCATACGTGCGCGACGCTGATGCTCGAGGGTGGCGCGGACATCCGGTACATCCAGGAGCAGCTCGGGCATGTGGAGCTGAGCACGACGCAGATCTACACGCAGGTGTCGATCCGCCGTCTCAAGACGGTGCACACGCTGACGCACCCGAGCGCGCGGCTCGAGAGGCCGGCGAAGGGGCCGACGAACGGCGCGAGTGGCGCGGTGCCGGGGCTCAGCCCCTCTTTAGCAGCCTCTTCTGCGCCGCTGCTCGACACGAAGGCGCTCGAGGAGCTCGCTGCCGTCGTCGACGGTGACGTGAGCGACGCGGACACGACGAAGAGCGAGGCCGCCGCGCGGCTCATGGCCGCTCTCGCCGCCGAGGCGGCGGAAGAGGACGAGGCGTAGAGCGCGCGCCCCGTACCGGCGAGGGCGCCGGCGCGCGGCCTGTTTCACGCGGGAGACCGACGACGACGAAGGGGGCCGAGCACGCGATGCTCGTGCCCCTTCTTTGCGTCGATGGGACGGACGGCGATCGGCAGGCGCAGCCGAACGCCGCGCCACGTCATGGGGGGAAGCTGGCGGCGCCCCGTGCTCGCGTCCGAGCGCGGCGCGCGGTAGCGTCCAGGCATGCTCGGGCAACGCTGGCTCTCGGTCTTCTTCTTCCTCCTCGTAGCGGCCGTCGTGTGGCCGCTGCGCGCGTCGGCGGCGAGCGCGACGGATACACAGACTCGCGTCTGGGAAATCGACCTCGCTGCACACGCTCTCGTCGGGTCGCAGTACGCACGAAGCACCGAGAATCACGAGGCGAAATCGATTGCAGAGTACACACTCGCCTCAGACTCACCCTTTGC
>JAYTBL010000832.1:0-3056 GCA_043736975.1 Polyangiaceae bacterium | reverse complement strand
GCCACATGGCCCGCGCACTACCGCCTCGCAACGTCATCGAAGTGGCCGACGGATTCTGGAACATCCGCGGCTCGTTCATGATCGCCGGGATCTTCGATCTCGGGACGCACGCCTCGCTGGTGCGGCGCGCGAGCGGCAAGTTCGTCCTCCTCGATGCTTGCGCCTTGACGGAGGAGACCCAGCGCTGGATCCGCGAGCAGACCAGGGACGGTGAGGACATCGAGGCGAACCTCCACCTCCATCCATTCCACACCCTCCATGCGCGCTCGGCCCACGAGGCGTTTCCGCGCGCCAAGCTGTACGGCACCGCTCGCCATCGCGCGAAGTTTGCCGACCTTCCCTGGGAGCCGCTCCTCATCGAGGACGCCGCGTGCCACGCGCTGTTCCGCGAGGACCTCGCGTTCTCGGTGCCGCGCGGGGTCGACTTCATACCGAAGGACGAGAGCCTCCACTTCGCCTCGGTGCTCGCCTTCCACGGCGCGTCGAAGACGCTCCACGTCGACGACACGCTCATCTACATGCGCGTGCCGTGGCCGTTTCGCATCTTCAAGCCCGATCTGACCCGCCTCCACCCCACGCTCGGCGCGGTCCTCGAGCAGCGTGCCGGCGCCGTCGCCGACTTCCGCGCCTGGGCGCGCGAGCTCGTCGAGCAGACCCGCGACGTGCAGAACCTTTGCGCCGCGCACTCGACGGTGCTGCTCGCTTCCAGGAATGACGGCGCGTCGATCGGCGCGCGCGTCGAGGCAGCGGTGCGAGATGTCGAGGGCAAGCTCGCGGCGCACCAGCGCAAACACGGGTAGGTCGCGGAAGCCTGGCCGAGGCTCAGCGCGCGGCCGCGAGCGCGCCGCGCTCGTGCGCGCTCGTCCCGGCGTCGACCACCTCCACGCGGTAGAGCACCTGACCCTCGAGCGTGGTGATGTCGCCCGCGACGTCGCCCCAGGGGAACGTCTCGCTCGTTACCGTGCTCATCGTGGCCTGGTGCTTGCCGACCCGCACGCGGTAGCTCGTCTTGAGGCAGCGGAGCGTCTGGCCGCCGAGGAGGACGTTCGCGGTCTCGGTGCCGAGCTGCTCTTCGTTCTGGTCGGCGGCGAGGACGGTCTTCGCCATCATCGCCTCGTACGCCTCGACGGTGGCGGGACGCTCGCTGCCAGCCTCCACGCTGGTCACGTCGAACACCTCGCGCGCGGCGCCGGGGGTCGAGTCCTTGTGGAGATGGATGGTCTGCTTCTTCGCGCCGTCGTCGAGGATCACCTCGAGGCTGAGCACGCGGCCTTCGCGACCGAGCACGCGCTCGGTGAGCGTGAGCGGCGCCGCCGAGGCCTTGCGGAAGCTACCGGAGAAGCGGTAGACGACGTAGTCGCCGGCCTGGAGGCCCTCCGCGAGCGCCGCGATCTCGGGAGGCGTCGTGCGCGCCGCCCCGCGCACCATCGCCGACGAGATACCGACCTCGCGCGGGGCTGCGGCGCGCGGGCCCGCGCAGCCGCCGAGCACGAGGATCGCC
Source organism: Polyangiaceae bacterium (assembly GCA_043736975.1). Classification (GTDB taxonomy): domain Bacteria; phylum Myxococcota_A; class Polyangia; order Polyangiales; family Polyangiaceae; genus Labilithrix. The sequence continues at coordinate 1,555 of JAYTBL010000832.1, read as the reverse complement.
GAGGCCGAGAGGAGAGCCACAGTGCGGGTTTCCATCTCTCCGCGCTACACGTGTTCCGCAGCCTGGGCCAAATCGACGGCGGCCCGAAGTCGTCCGAGCTCGGCATCTCGTCACCCTGATGGGCTAGACTTTCGCCACCATGCCGTCCATGAAGTCGAAGGTCGTCGCGGTGTGGCACGCGGCCGTCCTCGAGAACGATCTCTCGGCCTTCGAGGCGCTCGTCACCGACGACGCGGTGTCGACGGGCTGCACCTCAACGGCGTCGACATCATCCGCTGGAACGACGACGACCGCGTGACGAGCTTCACGGTCATGGTGCGCCCGTTCAAGGGCCTCACGGCCCTGATGGCGTCGATGAAGAAGCTCCTCGAAGCGTGAGCGCCGGAGCCAGCGCAGCGGCGAAGAGCGCGTCGACGCGCCGAGGCACGAGCAAGGTGTCAAGCTGGAGGAGCTTCATCACGAGCAGCGGCTGATCGCACGCGCCGACGACCACCACCTCGCGCCCCTCCGCCTTCATCCGCGTCCAGAGCTGCTGCAGGGCGCGCGCCCCCACGCTGTCCATCAAGGTGACGTGCCGGAGGTCGATGGTGATGCGGTCGCACGGCTCTGCCACCGCGCTCTCGAAGACGCGGCTGACGCGGGAGAGCGTCGCTGCGTCGAGCGCGCCGCAGAGGTTCAGACGTGACTCGCCACGTTCTTCCATCCCCCCACCGTGGGCCAGCGCGTAACCGGCGACAACGTCTCCAAACGGACGTCACCCGTTCCGCCCATACCGCACGTGGGACACGGGGGCAGGCCGCTCATGAGCGGACCTCGTCGTCGACGTGGGCGCGGATGGCATCGAGGATGGCCCAGCCCCAGACGGGGCGCGGTACGACCACCACCTGCTCGCACTCCTTGGCGAGCACCTCGAACACCTTCGGATGGCCGGTGACGAGCAGGCGCAGGATGCTGGGCCCACGAGCACCGACCTCGTGCACGGTCCTCAGAATGCTCTCGGTGGAGAAGTCGTCGGGGAACAGCACGATGGCGACCGTGAACGGCGCCGTCATCTCGCTGCAATCCTCGAGGCGACGCGTTCCGCGCGCGGCAACGCCGGCGCTCTGGAGATAGCTCTGGAGGCCGTCGAGCGTCTCGGGGTTCGCGGAGACGATGGTGACTTGCTGTGGGGTGAGCCGCTTGCGCGTGTGCATCGACCGTCGACACAGCAACGGCGATGCCAGGGCACCAAGCCGTGCCGATCGACGCCGCGCGGGGCCGCTGCGCAGGCTCTCGCGCGCCGGGACGACCCATTGTCAGGGTGCTGGAGCCGCGACCTCGCAGATTGCGCCACCGTGACGTAGTCATCGGAGCCCAGTGGGAGCCCCGCGGGCGGCAAAACGCTGCATCGTGCGTAGGCTGACGCCGAGCCGGCGTGCGGCCCGCGACCTGTTTCCGTCCTCGAGAGCGAGGGCAGCGGCGAGGATCGCGTTGATTGTTTCGTCGAGCGGGCGGTCGAGGCGCACGCTGATGACGTTCGCGATGGGAAGGTCGGTGCTGCCGGTGGTCTCGCGGG
>JAYTBL010000831.1:0-16250 GCA_043736975.1 Polyangiaceae bacterium | reverse complement strand
CTGCTGCACCTCGCCGACGAGCTCGGCGCCGACGAACGCGTGCAGCTGGCCGACGAGCTCCTGCACAGCGTCCCTGCGGGCGACGACGAGGACGCCGGCGATGCGCTCCACCTCGCGTGGGCCGACGAGCTGCGCCGCCGCCTCGACGACGCCGACGCCGGCCGCGCGGACCTCGTCTCCCACGACGAGGCGAAGGCGACCATTCGCGCGGCGATCGCGTCCGCGCACCGTGAATGAAGATCGTTTTCGCGCGGCTTGCGCTGCTCGAGATCGCGCACGAGGTGCAGCGGTACGAGCGACGCCTGCGCGGGCTCGGCGAGGACCTCGAGCGCGAACTCGACGCGCGGCTCGAACGGATCGCGCAGGCGCCGAGCGCGCTCTGGGCGACGCCGGAAGATAGCACGCAACGTTCAGCCTAGCCCGCGTCGGGCGGACGAGGGCCGAGGAGGTCCCAGCGATTGCCCGCGACGTCGAGGAACACGGCGATCCGCCCGTAGGGCTCGCTTCGCGGCGTGGTGACGAAGCGGACCCCGGCGCCGGTCATCCTCTCGTAGGCGTCCTCGAAGTCGTCGACGCGGAGGAACAGGCCCACGCGCCCGGCCATCTGCTGCCCGATCGCGGCCTCCTGGCCCGGGCCGTCGGCGCGCGCGAGGAGGAGGCCCGTGACCGCGCCGGGCGGCCGGACGACGACCCACCGCTTCGGCCGCCCGTCGTTCGTGGTCGACGGCCAGTCCTCGACGAGCACGAAGCCGAGCGCGCCCACGAAGAAGCGGACGGCCTCGTCGTAGTCGGCGACGATGATGGTGAAGAGGTCGATGTGCATGGATCGAGGGTCTCGATCTCAGAGACCAGCGGCGAGCTCCGCGAGCTTCGCCACCGTGTTCATGTTGCGCGCCGTGCCCAGCTTCGCCGCGGGGACGCGGAGCTTCGAGCGGCCTGCCCCGCTCGGATAGCGCGCGTAGATCTCGCGCTTCCCGAGTGTCAGCTCCTCGCCGGTGCGACCCACGGCGCGGGCGATGGCGTCGGGTGGCGGCGCCGCATCCAGGAAGATGGCGTACGCGTAGCTGGCGTGCCCCTCGCGGTACGGGTTCGCCGCGAGGACGTCGGCCATCTCCGCCGCGGTGCGCACGAGCACGCCCACGTCCTTGCCCGCGTGCACGCGCAGGCGCTGCGCCAGCGCCGCCTTGACCTTCGCCTCGCCGAGCCGCGAAGTGAAGAGGACGTTGCCGCTCGCGATGTACGTGGTCACCTTCGCGAAGCCGAGCTCCCGGTTCCTCCGACGTTCACTGCGCGCAGCAGCCCGATGAAGGTCGTCATGCCGGTAACGCTACTACCGCCCCCGCGGCACCTCCACCGTCAGTCCTCGGTACGTACCGTGGAGTTACATCCCTTACGCGCGCCGCGGCCGGCGCTCACCATAACCCCTCTTTTCCAGGACATTGGTGCCGAAGCGCGCGTTGGTCCGGCGCTTGCGTACGCCCTTCGTGAACCCGCGACGTGACGCCTCGAGCGTCCGTCTGCGGCGGCGTTCACCTCCATTCGAAAGGATACGGCACCATGCGCACGTGGTTGGCCCGGTCGGGCCTCGTGTTGCTCGCAGCGTCTGCTTGCCTGACGGCAGCTTGCGCCGAAGAGCGTGATCCCATCAGCCGCGTGCAGCCCAACGCGCTGCCCAAGACCTTCTTCCTGGGTCAGGACCTGAAGAGCGCCGCCGACGATCCGGAGTTCCGGATGAAGTCGTTCGTCGCCGGCAGCTCGGTCAACCAGGGACAGTACGCGATCGGCGACTTCTCCGCGGTCGATCGCATCCGCTGGGAGATCACCGAGGGCATGCTCATCGCGCGTCGCTCGTACCAGGAGTCGCCGGGCGCCGACAACCGCGCCATCACGCCGGGCGACGCGAAGGGCAGCACCGACAATAACGTGACGGGGGCCAACACCGGCACCATCGTCGCCGCGTTCAAGATCGACAAGCAGTTCGACGTCCGGCGTGACTACAACGCGAACACCGGCGAGGAGACGAACGTCGTCGTCGAGAACGACAGCGACCGCTCCTGGCAGGATCGCGAGTACATCCGCGTCGATTGGTCGAAGAACCTCGTCGAGTCCACCGACGACAGCAAGCGCTTCTTCAAGACCGCCAAGGTCACGCCCGTCGAGTACAACGTCACCGATCCCACGCTCGACGACGCGCCGCACTTCGAGCAGGAGGCCGGCTACCTCGACGTCACCAACAAGTTCACGGTCGAGGCCGACGACATCACGTTCTCGTGGGGCACGGTCAAGAAGTGCATCCTCGTCAGCTACTTCTCGGGCTCGTCGAGCTACGACTGCAACCCGCAGGAGGCGACGGTCCGCACCAGCTTCGCGCGCGTCGGCGCCGACGAGGACTTCGAGAAGTTCGAGGACAACTACGCGTGGCAGGACATCGTCGGCAACACCGGCGGCCAGGGCGACGGCTACAACCCGTGGCTCGGCTCGGCGCGGACCACCTGGGATCCGCAGTACGGCTTCAACGACACCGGCACCCATCGCTACAAGTCGATCCACAACATCTGGAAGAAGAGCCACCAGATCGGCACCACCTGCGTCACCAACGACGACGCCGACAAGAACGGCACCGCCGACGCGTGCGAGAACGCCGCCACCGGCTACGCCGGCCGCTCCGGCTCGCAGTGCGACGTCACCGAGCACCGCTGCACCATCCCGGTGCGCGATCGCGAGGTCCGCACCATCGCCTACTTCCTGAACCCCGAGGCGCCGGACGCCTTCCAGGATCAGCGCGGCCCGGACGGCAAGGTCACCGAGCAAGGGACGCTCGAGCAGATGGGCGCGTCGTGGAGCCAGCTCCTCGAGGTCTCGGTCGCCTACCGCCGCGAGGTGGAGTGCCGCCGCACGCGCGACGGCAACCGCGCCGACTGCCACGCGCAGTTCTTCGACAGCGATCAGACGCCCGCCTCGAAGCAGGCGATGAAGGTCGGCGGCTGGCTCACCGACAAGGTGAAGGCGCAGGAGGTCGACCAGGGCAAGCCGGGTTTCTACGTGTGCCACAACCCGGTGCGCGACTACGACCCGGAGGCGGTGTGCGGCAAGCCCGGCGAGCGCGCGCGCCCCGGTGACATCCGGAAGAACTTCCTCGTGTACTGGCCCTACGAGTCGCGCGCGCGCTACGGCGGGGTGGGGTGGAACCCGCCCGACCCGATCAGCGGCGAGACCTTCGGCGCCACCGCCACCGTCATGGGCCGGTCGGCCACGCGCGCCGCGGCGCAGGAGCGCGACATCATCTCGCTGGCGATCGGCGACACCAAGATCGAGGACATCCTCGACGGCGTCCCGGCCGAGCGCTACGCGCGCACGCTCAAGGACGGCGCGGCGGCGCCCGAGGGCCTGCGCATCGGCAAGACCACCGCCGAGATCAAGGCGCGCATCGACGCGCTCGACGTGAACAACCTGCGCGCGTCGATCGCGACCAAGGCGCTGCCGGCGGGCAGCACCAGCCTGCAGCTCGCGCTCCTCGAGACGAACGCCAAGGCCAAGAGCGCGGTCGACGGACCGGCGTTCACGAACGGCATCGCGTCGTTCCAGGCGCTCGCCGGCAAGCTGCACGGCGTCGCCGCGGTTCCCCAGGACTTCGCCTCGCCCATCGCCGGCATGGAGCCCGCGAAGCTCCAGGCGATGCGCGCGTGGTACGACGAGGAGATGGCGGCCAAGGGCGCCTGCTTCGACGACGCCGCGAACACCGGCTCGGGCAGCCTCTACCTCGCGTCGCTCGCGGGGTTCTTCAAGAACAAGTACGGCGCGCTCTCGCCCAAGGAGCGCGGCGATCGGATCTATGACGACCTGGTCAAGGAGACGATCAAGGGGATCGGCATCCACGAGCTTGGTCACTCGCTCGGCCTGCGCCACAACTTCGCCTCCAGCTGGGACGCGCCCAACTACAACCCGCAGTACTGGCAGCTGCGCACGAACGAGGGCAAGGCGGTGGCCGAGTGCGGCACGACGCGCTCGGGCGACGCCGACACCTGCATGGGCCCGCGCTACCTCGATCCGCAGACCAGCGACGAGCAGGGCCTCGCCGGCGAGTCACGCCCCGGCATCGACTACTTCGCGAACACCTCGACGATGGAGTACCAGATCGAGCGCGGCGGCGAGTCGGTGGGCCTCGGCACCTACGACCAGCACGCGATGAAGGTGCTCTACGGCCGCGTCATCGAGACGCTCGACGAGAAGAGCATCCCCCTCGCCGACCAGCCGAACTTCGGCCTCAAGAACTACACCCAGCTCCAGGAGCGCGATCTCGTCATCCACGGCAACCAGTACTTCTCGCACTACACCCAGACCGCGCGCCTCATGAAGGTGTTCGATCCGGCGCGGGACTGCCGCGCGGCGACCGAAGCGGAGAAGGCGGGCAACGCCTGGCGCATCGTCCACGGCAAGGTGTGCGCGCCGCCGCCCAAGGATCACTGGGCGTTCGAGGACTTCAAGACCGACGAGCACCCCGCCGGCATCACGCCGCTGAAGTGGCATGCCACGTTCGCCGACGGCCGCGACCGCGTCCGCTGGAACTACCGTTGGGGCGAGCAGTACGGTTCGGGCGGCTACATGCACACGACGATGCAGGATGCCGGCGCCGACGTCTACGAGCTCACGCAGAACCTCACGCGCTCGTTCGACCTCCGCTATCCGTGGTCGTACTTCCGACGCGGGGATCGCGAGTGGAACGCGGCGTTCCTTTCGGAGGGTGTGGCGTCCACCTACTTCGGCCGGCTTCGCGCCTATCACTGGCAGATCGCGCTCGACACCGCGCGCGCGCAGCCCGCGGACCTGATCAGCGACGACGGCATCCGTCCCTACGTGATGGCGCAGGGCGACATCTTCGGCTTCCTCCAGCGCGCGGCGCTGATGCCCGAGCCGGGCGACTACAGCGCGTCGAAGGTCCAGACCACCGGTACGCGCAGCGTGTTCGATCTCGCGCCCGCGGGCGCAGCGAACAAGGGCCTCGGCTTCAGCCTCGGCATCAGCGACGGGCGCTACATCGGCGACGACTTCGAGAACGACAAGGGCGGCTCGTGGGGGTACCAGAAGTACGTCCACCACGCCGGCTTCGGGGCGGAGAAGGCGCTGGCGCTGATGCAGCTCGTCGATCCGCGTCCCACGCTCTTCACCATCTCTCGCGAGAACTTCCTCGATGACCGCAACGTCTACATCAGCTTCCGCTCCGACCTGCCCGACGGCGTGGACCGCCTCCTCGGCGGCCTGCTCTCCGAGGACTGGGAGTCGATCTCGCCGCACGTCACGGGCGATGCCTCGAACGGCCTGAACGGCTTCGACATCACCCAGAAGAGCATCACGCGGCCGCAGGGCGCGATGATCGTGTTCCCCAACATCGGCTACAAACAGCAGCTGCAGATGGTCATCTACGGCGCGATCTTCTCGCGTCTCGGCTCGGACATGACGCTGCTCAACAAGATGCGCCTGTCGATCGACGGCGACCGCGCCCCGGCCATCCCCGGGGTCCGCGAGGTGCGGTTCCAGGATCCGCAGACCGGCTTCTCCTACATCGCCGGCAAGTTCGGCGACGACGTGGTGGACGGCGCGACGCTCGACCGCGGGGTCGCCTCGCGCATGGTGGGCCGCGCGAACCAGCTGCTCCAGCAGGCGTACGCGGTGAAGCTCGACCTGGTGACGGGCAAGCCAATGGTCGACGAGAAGGGACAGCTGGTGCTTCAGCTCGACGCGTCGGGCAAGCCCACCGCGACTTCGCCCGAGGCGGTGCTGAAGCTGCGGCGCTACGTGGGGCTGCTCGATGCGCTGCGCCAGATCTCGCGCGCGCTCGACGGCCCGCTGGGCGGCGGCGGCGGAGCGAGCAGCAGCGGCGACGACTGAGCGCGCCGCGACCGCCCCGGATCACCTCGGGGCGGTGGCGACGAACGAGGGGCGCTTCTGGATGGCGTCGAACCACGCGAAGAGGCGTGGGCGACCGGCGCGGATGTCTGGCAGCGGCTTCCGGAACTCCAGCCACTCGATGGCGCAGGCGATCGCGATCTGGCCGAGGTCCAGGGCCTCGGGAAACGTCGTCTTCTCCAGCTCGTCGAGCGCGCCGTTCACCTTGCGCGCCTGACCGTCGAGCCAGTCCGCCCAGCGCAGGGGCTCGGGGCGGAGCGACTGCTCGAAGCGCATCAGGATGCCGGCGTCGATCGCGCCGTCGGCGAGCGCCTGGAGGCGGAGCACGCGGAAGCGATCGGGGCCTTCCGGCACCAGCCGCGGTCCGGCGTGCTGCGTGTCGAGGTACTCGCAGATGACGCGCGAGTCGAAGAGCACCATGCCGTCATCGAGGACCAGCGCCGGGATCTTGGCGAGCGGATTGTTCTTCGCCAGCTCCTCGTAGGTGTTCGTAGGGACGGTCGGCGCCGGCACCGCCGAGAGCTCGATCCGCGACGCGAGGCTCGTCTCGTGCGCCACGATCAGGACCTTGCGGACGAAGGGCGAGGTGCCAGAGTAGAAGAGCTTCATCCCCCGCAACATAGCCGGCTTTCTCGGGGAGGCGTGATCCGGGCGCGCGGGCGGCGTGCTACTCCACGAGGGTGGCGACTGCCTCCCGATCTAGCTCGACCGAACCGCTCCGTCCCCTGCCCGTCCCGGTGGGGCCGCGCCTCGAGCGCGTGCTGCATGTCGCGTACAAGGCGCGCCGCGCGGTGCTGCTCGAGGGGCCTACCGGGGTCGGCAAGAGCGAGATCATCCGGCGCGTCGCCGAGGACCTCGGGATCGAGACCACCGTGCTCGACCTCAGCCTGCTCGAGCCGCCGGATCTCGTCGGCCTCCCCGTGGTGAAGGACGGCCGCACCGAGTACGCGCTCCCGCACGTGCTGCCACGCGAAGGCGCGGGCATCCTCCTGCTCGAGGAGCTCAATCGCGCCGAGCGTTACATCCAGCAGCCCGCGCTGCAGCTCCTCTCGGCGCGCCGCCTCCACGAGTACGTGCTGCCGCCGGACTGGGTCTGCGTCGCGACCATCAACCCCCAGACCGCCGAGTACCACGTCACCACCCTCGACAAGGCGCTGCGCGCGCGCTTCCTCCAGGTGACGGTCCGCGCCGACCGCGCCTCGTGGCTCGCCTGGGCGCAGACGCGCAACCTTCATCCCGGCATCGTCGCGCTCGCGCACGCGCACGAGCGCCTCCTCGACGACGTGCCGCCGCGCACCTGGACGTACGCGTCCGAGCTGCTCCAGGCCTTCTCGCCCGCCGAGCTCGAGGACGGCACGCTCCTCCGCGACACGCTCGGCGGCTACCTGCCCGCGGCGTGGGTCGAGGCGCTGCTCGCGTCAAAGGGAGCGTGGGGCGGGCGCGTCACGTTCGACGTGCGCGAGCTGCTCGCGACGTACACCGCCGGCTCACCGCGCGCCAAGGAGCTGGCCACGTTCCGCGAGAAGGGACAGACCGACCGCCTCGACGAGATCGTGCAGCGCCTGGTCCCGCTCCTCGAAGGCCCCGAGGCCGGCGTGCTCGCGGCGCAGGGCCAGCTGAAGCTCGGCGCCTTCGAGGCGCTGCTCGCCGATCTGCCCGGCGATCAGCGCGAGAAGCTCCAGGAGGCGCTCGCCGGCAACCCCACCGCGGGCACGCTCATCGACATCGACCCGACCGATCTCCTCCAGGGCTACTCGGGCGGCGCGGCAGAGAAGAAGATCGCAGCCTGGCGCGGCGATCCCCTCAAGCAGCACCGGATCGGCCTGGCCGTGACCGCGCTGCGCGCGTTCCTCGAGCAGCCGGCACGCCTCGCGGAGCTGAAGCGCAGCAACGTCGCGCGCGGCTGCCTCGGGCACCTCCTGGTGCAGCTCCCGCAGAAGGACGCGCTCCCGCTCGTCGACACCCTCAAGCGGCTCGGCATCACGCCCATCCGGCCCGGCGCATGACCGCGCAGCCGACGCGCGCGGGGCGCAGCGAGATCGAGGCGTGGCTCGACGGGTTCGTCCGCAACCCCGCGTTTCTCGAGGCGTATCCCTACTACGCGGCGATCCTCGCCAAGCTCACGCCGGTCGCCGATCCTTCGGTCGCGCGGATGGCGGTCTCGCTGCACGACGGGCGCTTCTACCTGCACGTGAACGTCGACGCGTTCATGGCCGAGCCGCAGTACCTCCGCGGGGTCCTCCTGCACGAGGTCCATCACATCGTGCTCGGGCACCTCACGCACCCGAAGTTCGCGTACGTCGAGGAGCCAGAGCTGATGGATCTCGCGGTCGAGATGTCGGCCAACGAGTACATCGAGGAGCCGCTGCCGCCCGCCGTCACGTGGCGAGCGTACTCGTCGGTCGGGATGCGCGCCGGGCAGAGCACGCGCGAGCGCTACGAGATCCTGGTGCGTCACCTGCAGGGCAGCGGCTCGCGCCCCAAACCGGGCGCCGGCGAGCAGGGCTCGGGCGTGGTCGACGACCATCGCTTCCTCGGCAAGGGCGCGACGTTGCCGGGCGGCGTCGCGCAGACCGCGCTGCTCGTCTCGCGCGCGGTCGAGCAGGCGCGCAGCGAGCGCAAGAAGGATCAGGGCGAGCTCCCCGCGGAGGACGAGGACGAAGACGAGGACGCGATCAACGTCCCGCGGCGCTTCCTGGTCGCAGGCCGCACCGCCGGCGCGCTCGTCGAGGAGCTCTCCGAGACCATCCGCGCGCCCGACGAGCCGATCGACTGGCGCGCCGCGCTCGCCATGTTCGTGGCCCGCGCCCGCGCGCCGGTGCACACCTGGTCGAGGCCGAACCGCCGCTTCCCGAGCCGGATCTTCGAGGTGCCGGGCCGGAGCTGGGCGCCGCGGCGCACCGAGAACCCGCGCCTCCTCGTGGCCATCGACACCTCGCTCAGCATGACGAAGTACGAGCTCGAGGAGATCGCGCGCCAGCTGGTCCTGCTCGGGGAGCGCGCGCACATCATCATCGCCGAGTGCGACGTCTCGGTCGCGCGCGTCTACCCGTTCGACGGCCGGATCGAGAACGTGGTCGGACGGGGCGGCACCGACCTGCGCCCGGTGTTCGCGCCTTCGCTGATCGGCGCGCACGACGTCGATGGCGTCGTCTACTTCACCGACGGGGACGGCCCCTACGCGCGCGAGCCTCCGCCCATCCCCACGCTCTGGGTCCTGACCAAGCCGCAGGCGTTTCGCTGTCCATGGGGAGAGAAGGCTCGGCTCCGCGAGCCGCGCTGATGCGCCCACGTGTACCGCAAAGCATGCACGATGCACGAATGCTCGCACCGTAGGCGCGCGAACTGCGCGATCGATAGTCGCGAAGGAGGCCAGGCAGCATCGCGGCGTTTACACTAGGTTCGTCGATGGTGAAGGCCGACAACGGTGCGCCCGGCGCATATCGCGTGGGGCGGGAGCTGGGGACGCGAGCGTTGCGATCCTTCGCCGCGATCCGTGAGCCGAACGAGCTCGTCGTCGTGCAGCGGTTCGTCGCCGGCAACGACCCGAAGCTCCGGCGCAGCGACGGTGTCATCACGCTCGGCGTCGACGCCATGAACCAGCTCCTCCGCGACGCGGAGTCCCTCGCACGGAACTGGCACCCCAACATCGCGCGCGTGAAGCACGTCGACGGCGACGCGATGAAGCTCACCATCGCGACCGACCTCGTCGACGGCATGACGCTCGGCGATCTCTTCGCCGCCCGCGCCGCGCCGCTGCTGCCGTATCCCGTGATCGTCCGCGTGCTCGTCGACGTGCTCGCCGGGCTCAACGCGCTGCACGCGCTGCGCGACGGCACGCGGGCGGCCGGCACCATCCACGGCGCGGTCTGCCCCGCGAACGTGGTGGTCGGGCGCGACGGCGTCGCCCGCATCGTGAGCTGCCTGCGTCCGCGGCCGGTACGTGTCGACGAGGGCGCGGAGGCGCTCGCCTACGCCGCGCCCGAGGCGCTGGACGAGGGCGGTACCAAGGACGGGCGGTCCGACGTCTACGCGGTGGGCGTGATCCTGTGGCAGGCGCTCATGGGAATGATGCCCTACGAGGCCAGCGATCCCGCGCAGCTGCTCGCGCGGCAACGGTCCGAGGAGGTCGTGACGCCGCCCGTCGATGCCGGCTCGACGTTCGCCGGGCTCGGCGAGGTCGCGATCCGCGCGATGGCGTTCGAGCCGTCGCTCCGTTACCGGACGACCGCGGAGATGGCCACGGCGCTGCGCAAGCTGGCGGGCGCGGAGATCGCCAGCGGGGCGGTGGTCGCGGCGAGGGTCGCGGAGCTCGGGGGCGATCGCATCCGCGCACGGCGGGCGGAGCTCGATCCGAAGACGGTGCCGCTGAAGCGGCGGGCGCCAGACTCGAGCGCGCACCGCATCGCGGCGGCGGCACCCGTCGCGGCGCCGATCGAAGAGTCGACGCCCGCGGTGGCGATGGACGCCGAGCCGGAGGTCGACGTCGCGCCGATCACCGCGCGTGGGGAGGCGCGCGTCGCCGCGCCCGAGCGAGAGACCGCGCCTCCGCCCTTGCGCGAGGATGCGCCCGTCCGCGCGGTCGCGCCGCCCCTGCCCGCGGCGGCGCTGCGGGGGCCCGAGCCCCTCGCGTCGGTCATCGTGGCGCCCACCTCGTCGGCGCCCGTGCTTGCGGCCGCGCCCGTCGCGCCGGGCGCTTCGGTGGTGCTCACGCCCACGGCCGTCTTTCCGCCGGGGGTCACGTCGATGTCCCTCTCGGCGTCCGAGGCGCCGCCACCCCGGAGGCGTCGCAGTCGCGCGGCGGCCATTCTGTTCCTCGGGGCCGCGCTCGTGATCCTGCTCGTCGCGGGCGTACGCACCCTCGTCGGGAACGAGCAGCAACGCACGCTCGGGACGGTCGCCGCGGCGCCGACTGCCCCCGGCGTCAACGCCACCGGGACCGCCGCGCCCGCATCCCACGACGTGACCGTGGCTCCGACCGCGACCGCGAGCGCCGACCCGAGCGGCGACGTGGCCACCACCGTGAGCGATCGCGCCGCCAGCGCCACGAACACGCCCGCGCCCAAGGCCGCCCCCGCGAACACGCCGCCTGCAGGGTACGTCGAGCCGCGACCGGCAGCGAAGAAGAAGACCTACGACCCTCTTGGAATCTGAACCAACCATGAGCTTTGCCAGCCTCCGCAGGACCTCTCTCGGCATCGCGCTCGCGCTCGGCCTCTCCGCCGCCGCGGGAGACGCGCTCGCGGCCGGAGTGGCGCCCGCGAAGGCCACTCCCGTGCAGCGCGAGCAGGCGCAGAGCCGCTTCCTGAGGGGACGCGACCTCTACAACGCGAAGAAGTACGACGCCGCGCTGGTCGAGCTCAATGCCTCGCTCGACATCGTCGCGAGCCCGAACACGCGCCTCTACGTCGGGCGCTGCCTGCGCGAGATGGGCCGCCTCGTCGCGGCCTACGCGGAGCTCGGGCGCACCGCCGTCGAGGCCAAGGAGATGAGGGGCGAGGATGCGCGCTACGAGAGGGCCGCCGAGTCGGCGACCGAGGAGCGCGCCAAGCTCCTGCCCAAGCTCGCGTTCGTCGATGTCCGCATCACGCACGCGATCGACACGACGACGCTACGCATCGCCGACGAGGACGTGCGGCGCGGCGGATGGGACGAGCCCGTGCCCGCCATCCCGGGCGACGTCGCGCTCGTCGTCGAGACGCCTGGGCAGGCGCCGATCACGCGCTCCGTTCACCTCACCGCCGGCGAGCACGCAGAGGTCGCGATCGATGCCGGGGCCGATCTTCAGCTGGTGGCGGCCGGCGCGCCCCTCGCGGATCCGTCGCCGACCACCGCGGGCGATCGCTCGCTCATGCGTCCGATGGCGTTCGCGGCCGGCGGCGTCGCGGTGGCCGGGATCGTGACGTTCTTCGTCGCAGGCGCGCTCGCGAACCGCACGTACTCCGACCTCGAGAAGGCCTGCGGCGCGGGGCCTTGCCCGCCCGGCCGCGAGGGCGACATCTCCACCGGCCGGACCCAGCAGACGCTCGCGAACGTCGGCCTCGCGGTCTTCGCAGTGGCGGGCGCGACCAGCGTGACGCTCTTCGTCCTGGGCGGACCGAAGAAGAAGAGCACCACCGCCGCGCAGGCTCGGCTCACCGCTGGGCCGTCGTTCGTCGGCCTCCAGGGGGGCTTCTGATGCGCGCCTCTGCCGCCCGCGCCCTCGGAGCCCTCTTCCTCGCCGGGATCGGCGCGTGCGTCGCGACCGCATGCACGCACGACTTCGAGGCCTTCGATCCCGGCAGCGCGAGCCCACTGACCGAGGGCGACGCGACCGCCGACGCGCTCCCCTCACGCACCGACGCGAGCTCGGGCGACGCCGGCGTCTACCCGGGCGCCGACGCCCGGGTGGACGCCGGCTGCGCCCCCGCCGCGGCCTGCGTGACCGCCGCCGACGCGTGCGAGGGCACGTGCGACTCCGACCGCACCACCTGCACCAAGGGGTGCAGCGGCGGCAGCAGCGGCCGCTCCTGCCGGGACCGCTGCGACAGCGATCGAGACCGCTGCAGGGACACGTGCCGATCCACCTGCCGGCAGTGCGCCACCGATCTCTGCAGCGACGCCTGCCGCTGAGGCGCGGCCCGCTCGAGACCGTTGCGTCATGCTCGCGCGGTTGGCTAAGGTCGCTGGGCCATGGCACACACCATCGAGGTCGCGAAGTCAGGGAGAGCAGGCTGCCGGACGTGCCGGAACCCCATCGCGAAGGGCGAGCTGCGCTTCGGCGAGGAATCGGCGAATGCGTTCGGCGAGCCCGGCGACATGTCCTATCGCTGGCATCACCTGAAGTGCGCGGCGACGAAGCTGCCCGACGAGCTGAAGACCGCGCTCGCCACGTTCGAGGGCGAGATCCCGGACCGTGAGGAGATCGCCACGCTGATGGCGGAGGCGGTCGCGAACAAGCCGCCGCCGTTTCCCTACGCCGATCGCGCGCCCACGGGACGGGCGCGCTGCCAGGCATGCGGTGAGGCGATCGCCAAGGGCGCGCTGCGCGTCGCCATCGAACGCGAGCTCGACCGAGGCATGGGGGCGACGAAGGGTGCAGGCTACCTGCATCCCGCCTGCGCCGCGGCGTACATCGAGGGACAAGGCGGCACGCACGAGAAGCTCACCGCCGAGCTCCGCGCCAACACGCGGCTCCCCGAAGAGGACCTCGCGGCCCTCTTCGCGGAAGTCTGACGGTCAGCGCTTGGCGGTCGGCTTCTTCCGACGGCGGAGCATCGCAGCGAGGCCAAGGACGACGCCGACAATCGGGAGCGACGAGGAGACCGGGGTGGAGCGGCTCGTCATCGAGCAACCGCCGCTGTCGCCGCTGTCCGACTTCTTCTTGGTGGGCGTGAAGTCAGGGAGCGGGTCGCTCGAGCCGTTGCCTTCGCCGGTCTGGTCGGTGACGGGCTCGCCCTCGGTGGCGGGCGGGTCGGACGGCATCTCGCTGCTGGGCGTGGTGGGTGTGGTGGGCGTGGTGGGCGTGGTGGGCGTGGTGGGCGTCGCCGGGGCGTCGCTCACCGAGAGCGTGAGCGCCTTGTCGAGGGCGAAGCCGTTCGTGATGCCGTCGGTGTCGCACGGCGTCCAGGTCTCGCCGCCGTTGGCCGAGGCGCGGAACGCGACCACGTAATCGCCAGCGATCTCGGCGCTGACGAGCCCCTCGAACCTGGTGTCGAAGGCGGCGCCCCTGGCGCTGTCCATCTTCTGCGCCGGCAGCCAGCGCATCTCGGCCGGCGTCGCCTTCTTCGCGATGCCGAAGCGTCCCCACGCGACGGCGTTCTTGTCCATGCCGGCGAAGGAGACCTTCGCGCTGACCTTCGCCGACGGAGCGCCCGGCTTCACCGCGTCGAGCTTGGTAGCGTCGAGCGTGCACGCCTTGACGTCGCCCTTCGTCTTGTAGCCCCAGAGGCCTTCGGGCGCGTACGGGAAGTTGCGGATGATCGGCTTGTCGACGCGGAGCGGCTCGAACGCCTTGGGCGCGAACTTCGCGAGGAACTCCCGGTGCTGGCCGAGCTGCGTGACCTTCCAGGCTCCGCCCGAGCACGCCTTCGCGGCCGGCGCCGCGGAGTCCGCGCGACCGACGACGAGGCCGGAGAGGCCGCACGTCCCGTAGAGCTGGTAGCCGAAGATCGAGCCGCCGGTCGACGAGCAGACGGGCGCGCCCACGTCGCCGTCGCAGATCTCCATGCCCTTCGCGGGCGTGAGCGAGCCGTGCGTCGCGGTCTCCTCGGTCATCGTCGCGTCGACGGTCGACGCCTCGTTCTTGTCGACCGCGAAGAGGCCCTTGCCGTCGACGGCGGCGAACGCGGCGACCGCGTAGCCCGCGCGCAACGGCATGTGCGTGACGACGGCGATCGTGCCCTTCAGCGACCGATCGAGCTCGACGACCGCGATGTCCGCGTCCCTCGCCTCGGAGAGGTGCACGGCCTTGACGGTGGCGCGCGCGCCGCGGCCATCCTTATCCATCGCGCGGCCGACGATGAGGCCCTCCTTCGCGCAGGATTTGGCGGTGACCGCCATCGTCTCGGAGATCATCGCGCCCGCACACTTCGGCGCCTCGGAGGCGGTCGTCTCGAAGAGGAAGGCGACGGGCGACTCGACCGAGCTCGAGCCTCCGGTCACGTTCTGCGACTGCTCGTCGGCGTTGTCGTCGGAGGGCGCCGCGCAGGCGCCGAGCCCGAGAGAGGCGACGAGGGCGGGAACGACCAGCAGGAGCTTCGAGGAGCGCATGTCATCCCTGGTAAACAAATATCGTACCTGGACGCTCTCCTTGTAACTGCTTGGTTTTTCGACCTCCTCGACGGCGTCTGGGCGGTCGAAGCCCCAGCTTCGCCGCCCAGGGGCGATCTTTCCTCAGGGGCAGGTCAGTGGAGGGTCTTGGCGTCGGCGTCGCGGGTCACGCGCGCGCCCTCGTGCTCCTTGGGGCCCTGGAAGAGCATCACGTCGCCGGTCTCCTTGCGGACCCGCAGCCACACCTTCTTGTCCGGCGACTGGTAGTCGATGCTCTCGTGCAGCGCGCCGTGCCAGATGAGCGGCTCGTTGGCGGTGGTGCCGTCGAGCCGCACCACGATCGGATCCTGCGTGCGATCGACGACGAAGCCGGTCGTGCCGTCGAGCGTCGAGTAGTGGCCGATCATCTTCGACTTCTGGAACTCGGTCGGCTCCTTGCCGGTCGCGACCTCCGGCTCCTTCGGTCCCCCGGCGGACTTGCCGCACGCGGTGATGGCGAGCGTGACGAGCACCAAGACGGGGAGAAATGTCTTCACGGCGGTCCTCACAGGGCGCTCTTGGTCTTGAGAACGGAGCACGCGTTGTCGGTGTAGTAGGAGGAGCCGCTCTTGAACTCCGCCTCGATCGCAGGCCGCAGCTTGTCGAAGCACGGGCCGGCCGCGACGGCGCGGCCGACCTTCGCGTTGTCGTAGTCGGTGGGCAGCGCGAGCGCGGAGATCACCGAGAGCCTGAGGTCGTCGTCGGCGCACGCCGCGTCCCCCGCCTTGCGCCCCTCGAGCCCCTTCTGGAAGAAGGGGATCGCGACGTTGGCGTTCTGCCCGAGCCGCACCACCTTCGCGATCGCGAACGACGAGTCCGGGTTGTTCTCGCCGGTCGCCACGAACTCCTGCGCCGCCTTCAGGCAGCGATCGCCGCGGTAGCTCTTGGCGAAGCAGTCCTTGAACGCGCTCTTCGAGACCTCGAGCCGCTTGTCCATGAACGCCTTGTTCTTGGTGAGCTGCGGGTACTTGTCGACGAGATGCGACGCCATGTAAAAGCCCTCGAACGCGTCCTTCTCCTTCGCGCTCTGCGCCATGAACTCGGGCGCGGCCTTCTGCAGGAGCGCGTCCCACGCGGCGTCGCGCTTCGCGGGCGGGACGTCGTCGAGGTGCATCACGAGCTCGCGCCACTGACCCTTGCTCTCGAGCGCCTTCAGGTCGGCCATCGAGAACGGGGTGTCACGCGCCTTGCGCCCGCCGCGCGCGACCTCGCGGCCGTCGTCCTTGTCGGTGGAGAAGAGCGAGCGCGCGGGGCTGCCCGACATGGCGGGCGCCAGCTCCGCCACCGGGAGCGGCTTCGCGTTCGCGCACACGGTCTTGGGGCTCGTGTCCTTCGCCGCAGCCTCCGGACCCGCGGGCGGGGGCTTCGAGGTGAGCTTCTCACCGCTCGGGCCGTTCGCCGGCGCCGAGGTCGGCGTCGACGCCGCGCTCTCCGCGCCCTTACCGCTACCGCCACACGCCACCGCGCCGATGATCATCGCCACCGAGGTCAGGCCCAGCACGTTCGACATTCGCATGGCCCGTCGACCAGCAAGAGCCGAGCCACACCCCAAAGCG
>JAYTBL010000830.1:0-3059 GCA_043736975.1 Polyangiaceae bacterium | reverse complement strand
GGTTCCAGTGCGAGCGCAATTTCGCATAAGACGCCTTCGGTCAACCCAGCACGAGCGGCGCTTGGCCAACCGAACCCGCTAAGTTTTCCTTCTCGCTCGCCAAGGACACTTCGCCCGACGCGGTCAAGACGACCCGGGAGATCGACGTCTTCTGCGAGATCGACGTGACGCTGGAAGGTGCCGTCACGACGCTCAAGGGCGACCAGGAGAAGCTGACGGCCGCGCTGAGGAAAAAAGAGCGCGCCACCGAGCAGATGTACGCGGCGACCGTCAAGGACGGCTGCGCGTCGATCCGGAAGCAGCTCGAGAGTCTCGCAATCAACCACCTCGACGGAGAGCCGAAGGTGGCGGTGCTGAAGGTGGAGGTCGATGCGATCTGCACGCTCCCGGGCGGCGCGCGCAAGAAGTAGTGGACCCGGTGCGCGTGCGCCGTGCGCGTCGCGCCGTCTCTAGCGGTCGTCGGGTTCTTCGGACGGCGCCGCCGGCGTTGTCGCCTCCTCGCGATCGGGCTCGAGACGCTTGCCTTCGATCGAGCGGGCGGCGCGCTCACGTTCCGCGCGCTCGCGATCCTTGTCGGCCTGCGTCCGTCCGTGCCGGATGCGGTTGATCTCGGCCTGCTTCGCCTTCTCCTCGCGCTCCTTCTTCTTCCGGAAGCGGTTCAGGTTGACGACGTTGCTGGCCATCGATCTCGGGTCGTCTACGGCATCAAGACTGTGTTGCACTTGCCGCTGTCGCACAAGACCCCGAGATTGCGACCGGTGCCCTCGTCGTTCTGGCCGTCTTCGCCCAGGTGACCTGGCGCGTTCGCACATTTGAGCGCGCACGTCTTCTCTGCCTGGGACTCGCAGGCCTGCGCCGCGGGCTGAGCGGTCTTGGCGACGCCGATGATGGGCTGCGCGCCGCAGAAGCAGCCTCGCGCGACCATCAAGCAGTCGGCGGCTGTGCCGCACGTCTTGTCGTAGATCCCTCCCATCTGCACGCACGCGCCGCCGTCGCCCGTGCTGCCGCCTTCGCCGGTGCTGCCGTCTTCGCCCGTGCTGCCGTCAGCGAGAGCCGCGTCGTCTATCGACCCGTCGTGGGTAGCACCGTCGGCCGAGGCATCGCCGACCGGCGCGCCAGGAGGCGTGGCAGCGCCGGAGCCACAACCGGCGGCCACGACGACCGAGAGGGGCAGGACGAAGCGCGATCGCATCTTCCGACGATAGCTCAACGAACGCCGGGAAAGGAGGAGCTCGGAGCGCCTCTGCCGCGCTGAATCCGGAGGCCTGGATCTGCGGCGTGGGCGCGCTCGTATGGGCGGCAGACAGTCAGGACTCCGGCGGGGCGCAAGGTAGCGGGCGACCACGCGAACGAGGCGGTCAACCCACGTCGTCGTAGTACAGCGGCGGGCGCATCGTGCAGAAGCGATGGACGCGTTCGCGGTCGTCTTCGGCGAGCCCGTCGAATGCGATGCCGACGCCTTGCGGCTGCCCCGTCGAGTGCTCGCGCAGCCAGCGGACCTCGCCGCGTGCCTGAACGGGCACGTCCGAGCCAGGAAGCGAGAACTCGAGGTCGACCGCGCTGCCGATCGGCAGGGGACGATAGGTGGAGAGGAAGAGGCCGCCTTCGGAGATGTCGCCCGACAGGCCCGAGAAGAAGTGCGAATCGCTCGCGAGGTGGATGTCGACGGCGATCGCGACGCGCTGCGAAGCGCGGTGCTCTTCGGCGACGGCCGCGAGCGTCGCTTCGACGTCACGCTCGGAGGGAAGGCTGAGCTCGACGAGGATCACCTCTTCGACGACCGCCTCGCCGAGAGCCTCGACGGCAGGCGCATGTTCTGCGCGAAGACGCATCGCGGACTCGGGCCGGATCTGTGCCGTTCGCTGCTTGGCGCGCCGCTTCTTGCTCTTCTTCGCCATGTGGCCTCTGCGTGCAAGTCCAATACCGCGAGCGGAGACCGCGCCGTCGGGAAGCGAATCCTGGGCGGTGAGGCTCGCGCCCGACTTCCCGGCGACCTCCCAATCGCACCGGTTCGAGGCCTCGAAGACCTTGGTGCGCGACCGAGGGCGGCCCGAGGCCCCACGGCACACGTCAGTTCGTGTCATTTGTGGAGCCGCGGGGCCAGCCACACGACTGAGTCATGACTTTTTTCAGGCTCCTCGTCGCGCCCACCCTGCTGCTGGCCCTCCTCGTCGCCCGCTCGGCGAGCGCCCAGGAGGCGCCGCCGCTTCCGCCGCCCGCTCCGCTTCCGCCCCCCGCGCCGGTCGCATTGGCGCCGATCGTCAACGGCCCGCACACCTGTCTCGTGGGCGAGCACTCGGGGATCGATGATGCGGACGCGCGCACCAGCGTGGACCTCGTCTGCGCCGAGCTCGCGCCGCACGGAGCCGCGCCCGGCGAGTACGAGGTGCGCTTCGGGAAGCTGGGCTCGCGCGTCCTCGTGACCCTGCACAAGCGCGCCACCGGCGAGGAGCGCCGCGTCCTGCTCCAGGGCCTCGATGAGGTGCCGACCGCGGCGGCCCGCCTCGTCGGCGCGCTGGCGGAGGGAAAGACGCTGCAGCAGACGCAGAACGTCGACAACGTCGTCAGCGCCGATTCGCACAAGCCCAAGGTGAAGTCCGGCGCGGGCGCGGGGTATGCCGGTCTCGTCGCGATGATGGCCGCGGGCCGCGAGCCGGGCGCCTCGGCGGGGGTCGAGCTCGGCGGTGGCTTTCGGAGCGGCCACACCGTGTTCAACGGTCGGTTTCGTGCAGGGGGCATCGGCAGCGGAGAGCGCAAGCCCGCCTTCGTGAACCTCGACGCAAACACGCGCTACTACCCGAGCGACGCTGACACCTCGGGATTCTTCGGAGGAGGCTTCGGTCTCACGTACCTCGCCGTCGACGGGGACAGCGGTTCGGGCTTCGGCGCGCACATCGAGGGCGGCGTGGAGCTCCTCCGCTCGAGCGCGATGTCACCCACGTTGTCGCTCCGGGCCGACCTCCCTTTCTACACGCTCAAGCACTCCAAGCGTTCGTCGAGCGGCGAGTACATGGTGCCGCTCTCGCTCAACTTCGGCTTCGCGTTCCGGTGAGGAGCGC
>JAYTBL010000829.1:0-3062 GCA_043736975.1 Polyangiaceae bacterium | reverse complement strand
TTGCGCGCCACTACCCACGAGAGGCGCGAGGCGAAGCGCTCGGTCAGTAGCTCGAAGAACTTCTTCTTCATGTAGCGGCGGCCGTGGAAGTACTTGTCCACCGTCGTCGTGTAGAGTGCATACATCTCGTCGGCCATGGGCCGCGTGTACTCGTCCTCGCGCAGCGTCGCGATCTCGACGCCATCCATTCCCGGCTGCTTGCGCTCGCGCCGGATCTGGGTGCGCTTCTTCTGCGGGAGCGAGGCCAGGAAGTCCTCGTAGTCCTTGAAGGGCTCGGGCTTCCTGTTCGACCAGTGGTACTGCACGCCGTGGCGGACCATGAAGCCGGCCTCGCCCCAGGCCTTGGCCTCGTCCTCCTGGGGGAAGAGCACGTGCGCGCTCGAGAGCTCGAGCTCCTTCACCAGCTGCCGCACGCCCTGCGCGAAGATCGCGATCATCTCGCCGCGGTCGCGCTTCGGATGGACGAGGATGCGGTCGCCGGTGGCGGGCGTGAACGGCACCGCCAGCACCAGCTTCGGGTAGTAGTCGATCCCCATGCGGCCCGCGAGGTCGGCCCAGCTCCAGTCGAAGACGAACTCGCCCTCGCTGTTGGTCTTCGCGTAGGCGGGCGCGGCGGCGACCAGCTCGTCGCCGTCGTAGAGCGCGAGGTGGCGCGGGATCCACCCCGCCTGCTCGCCGACACACTTCGCCTCTTCGAGGCAGTCGAGCCACGTGTGCTCGACGAACGGCGAGCTGCCTTCGCGGAGCAGCGCGTCCCAGGACGCGCGGGGGATCTCCTTGATGTGCGGGAGGACCCGCAGCTCGAGGGCCGTCAGGCGACGTCCTTCCTCACGAGCGTGAACCAGGCGTCCATGGCCTTGCCCTTCTTGTAGGCGCGGCCGATCGAGACGTGGGTGGAGAGCGCGCGCAGGTAGTCGATCATCCCGCCGTACACGAGCGCGCCGAAGCCGCCGTCGTTGCCCTTGATCTCGGGCCAGCTCGCGGGCTTCGCCTTGGGCAGGCGCGTGTAGTCGATGGCGAGCTCGCCCTCGTGCTCGCCGGTGCCCAGGTCGACGAGGAAATAGCCAGGGCCGGTGATGGGGGAGAGCGTCTGGTGGTTGTAGCCGCCGACCGGGGACTCTTCGCCCTCGAGCTTCACGAACCGCTTCTGGAAGTGCGTGAACGCGGGGAGCGTGTTCTTGCCCTCGTGGATCACCTCGACGAGCGGGCCCATGCTGGGCGGCACGAGGAAGTCGAGGTCGATCGGCAGGTGGCCCTTGGCCACCTCGAAGAGCTCGGCCTGTCGCTTGGCACCCCAACCGCGCGCGGTGTGGACGCGACCCTCGTGACCGAGACCATCGAGGACCTCGGAGAGACGCTTGAGGTCAATCGAAGGCTCGAGGAGAACGCTGACGTCCATGGTGATCCGTTAGCACAGGCGGCCAGGGAATTTGGCCCTTCCTACGCCGCGCTGCTCCGATGCTTCATCATGGCAATCCGTCTCTCTCTCCCGGTCGTTTCCCTCGGGCTCGTCGCGCTCGCGTTTGCCGCGGGCTGTGACTCACCGGGCATGAGCCGCAAGGCGAAGTCGCCGAGCGCCGCGGACGGGCAGGCGGTCGGCCAGGCGACCACCACCGGCGCGGGCCTCGCCGATCAGGACGGCCAGGCGAACGTCGCCAACGTCGAGACCATCGGGCTCAGCATCTCCGGGGAAATCGCGAAGGCCTGCGGCATCACCTCGCGGGCTCGAGGCAAGGCGGCGGCGCCGAGCTTCGACTTCGACTCCGCCGCGCTCGCGCCCGAGGACCGCACGATGCTCGCCGAGGTCGCGAAGTGCCTCGCCGACGGCGCGCTCCGCGGACGGAGCGTCTCGTTCGTGGGCCGCACCGACCCCCGCGGTGAGCCCGAGTACAACATGACGCTCGGCGGCAGCCGCGCCGACACCGTCCACCGCTACATGGTCGACCTCGGCGTGGGCCGCGAGCGCATGAGCACCACCTCGCGCGGCGAGATGGACGCGACCGGCACCAGCGAGGCGGGCTGGGCGCAGGACCGCCGCGTCGACATCGAGCTCGTGAAGAAGTAGTGCTCGCGGGGTGAGCCGCGAGCCCTTGCCCCGGGCCTTCTACGAGCGCGACGCGCTCACCGTCGCCCGCGCGCTGATTGGCACGCACCTCGTGCACGGTGAACAGGTGGCGCGCATCGTCGAGACCGAGGCCTACCGCGGGCCCCAGGACCTCGCCTGCCATGCGCGGGTAGGGCTCACCAAACGCACGCGCACGCTCTTCGGGCCGCCGGGCCGCGCCTACGTGTTCCTGATCTACGGCATGTACGACTGCTTCAACGTGGTGTGCTTCGGCGAGGGGAAAGGCCACGCCGTGCTGGTGCGCGGCCTCGAGCCGGTGAGCGGGGTCCCCGAGGGCGTGCGCTCGGACGGCCCGGGTCGCCTCACGCGCGCGCTCGGCATCACGCGCGCGCACGACGCCGCGGACCTCGTCACCGGCGACGTGCTCGCGATCCTGCCGCGCGAGCGGCGCCCGCGCATCGCGGTATCGGCGCGCGTCGGCGTCGCCTACGCCGGGGAGATCGCCGAGGCGCCGTGGCGCTTCTACGACGCCGCGAGCAAGCACGTGTCACGCCCCTCCGCGCGCACCATCGGCCTCGGGCGCTAAGGTGTGCCGCCGCTGGCGCGGCACTGCGCCTCGAGCGCGGCCGCGGCCACCGAGCCACGCTTGCGGGCCTCGCGGGCTCGCGCGCAGATCGGCGGATCGCCGCCGGGCGTCAGCGGCTTCGCGCCCGGAGCTGCCGTTGGGACGGGCACCGCGGTCGGCGCCCCGACCGGGGGCGCGGCGCCGCCCTCGATCACGCGCTTGACCGCGTCGAAGCGCTCGTTGGGGATGGGCACCGAGAGGTTGTATTGTGCAACCTTCCATTCGCCCTGGGCGCTGCGCACCAGGACCCCCGAGCCGCGCGCGCGCCCCAGGTTCGGCGTGTCGAGATCCTCGTCGAACCACGCGACGTCGCCCCGCACCGAGAGATCACGATGGATCGACCGGAAGCTCCAGGCCTTGCCGGTCGCGAAC
>JAYTBL010000828.1:0-7604 GCA_043736975.1 Polyangiaceae bacterium | reverse complement strand
CGAGGAGCGAGGAGCGAGGAGCGACGCGTGATGATGGGAGAGCCTTTCGAGAGTGCGCAGGTGGACGTATCCCGAGAGCTCTGCGCAGCTGGCTCGGGACGGACCGCTCACACGCTCGCGGCCATCATGGCCGCCTTCGCGTGGCGTCGATGACCACTCGAGCATCCGGCGTGCCACGGGGTGCACGGGCGTGATCGCGCTCCGAGCCTGTCTTTTCTGACCGATCGTGTCCGCCCTTCGGGTGACAAGCGCCCACGAACGGATGACGTCTCACGCTACCCCGCCTGTATCACCACGTGATGCAGGGCCTGATACACCTCGCGAATCGCGGATACAGGCGAGCACCCAGCGACGGCTCGCCGTCGCCGATCGTCGCCCTCGGGGTCAATGCGGAGAGCGTAGGCATGCTCGACGTGCGCGCCGTAGAACCAGTCGTCGAGGTCGACCGCCAGACTGCAGACTTTCCCCCGTGCACGTGCTGCGCGTAGGTAGCCACTTGCCCGTCGCGCCGTCCCACTGCTTTCCGGCGTCGCACTGCGAGGCCACGCACGTGCGACTCACGGCATCGCAAACGTGGAAGCGGTTGTTCGGACACGGCGTCCCATCCGCACAGGAGCGGCGGCCGCGCGAGATAGGGGAGTGGGCGTCGGCTTTTGCGCACCCGTCCCGTCGTCCGCCACATGGTACTCTCTCGACTCTTGGCACGACTGTCGACGATCTCCGAGAACCTCGAGGCACGCCGCGAAACGCGCCCTGGCCGCCCCGTCCCGCACGAGCTGCGACCGCTGGCCCGCCGTGCGCGCAAAGCGTCAACTCAAGAACAATGAACGATCCGCAGCTCGGCCCTTGCCGAAGGCTGAGGTGACGGCCAAGCTTACACTCTCGCTGCCACTCTTCACTCCGGGAGTTCAACGTCGATGGGTCGCACGCCGCTCTTCAACCGTCTGCTCGAGACCCTGAGGACCGCAGCATCATCGCGTCCTGCCCCCGAGGCCGTCGACGCCGCGCAGGCCTCGGTCTCGCGACGCAACGTCCTCAAGGTCGGCGGCGCAGCCGCTGCCATGATCGCGACGCCGCGCCTGCTCACGGCGTGTGCGCCGGTCGAAGACGGTGACACGCTTGGTTCGAAGTCGTCGGCGGCGAGCACGGCGAACATCGGCATCGTCGGCGCCGGCATCGCGGGGCTCGCCTGCGCGACGGACCTCGAGCGCAGGGGCGTCATCGCCACCATCCACGAAGCGAGCACGCGCAGCGGCGGCCGCATCTACTCCTCGATGAACGATCCCGTCTGGGGTCAGGCCTTCGAACGCGGCGGCGAGTTCATCGACACACCACACAAGACGATGATCGGCTATGCGCGAGGGCTCGGACTTCAGCTCGAAGACGTCGCGAAGCCGGCGCGCGAGACGCACTTCTACTTCAAGGGGCAAGCGGTCGCGGAGGCCACCCTCGTCGAGGAGTATCGCGTCCTTGTCGATGCGATGCGAGACGATCTCCGCACGCTCGGCTCACCGACCGCCGACGTGAACAACCCGGCGGATCGCGCGCTCGACCGGATCAGCCTCTCCGAGTACCTCACGACGCGTGGGGCAGCGCCCACGATCAAGGCGCTGCTCGAGAACGCCTACGACATCGAGTACGGCCTCGAAGCAAGCAAGATCACCTGCCTCGCGTTCCTCTTCTTCGCCAAGGCCTCGCGCCAGTCGAAGCTGCGCCTGTTCGGCAACTTCAGCGACGAGCGCTTTCACGTCGTCGGTGGAAACCAGCAGATCACGGACGGCCTCGCCGCGCGGCTCGCCGGTCAGCTTCGCTACGGCCGCAAGCTCGTTGCGGTCAAGAAGCTCACCGACGGGCGCATCGAGCTCACGTTCAAGGAGGGCAGCAAGACCGTCACCGCCACGCACGATGCGGTCGTCCTCACGCTCCCGTTCCATCTCCTCCGCGAGGTGCAGCTCGACGCGAGCCTCCAGCTCCCTGTCTGGAAGAAGAACGCGATCAACCAGACCGTATGCGGCAACAACGCGAAGCTGATGGTCGCCTTCAACGGCCGACCGTGGGTGGAGGCGGACGCCAACGGCAACGTCTACAGCGATCTTCCGTACCTCCAGGTCTGCTGGGAGACGAGCCCGTCGACGTCGAGCGCGACGCGCGGCATCTTGACCGACTACACAGGCGGCCCCCTCTCGCTGCTCCAGTCGCCGAGCAGCGCGCAGAGCGACACCGAGCGCTTTCTCACGAGCCTCGACAAGGTTCTTCCGGGCTCGAAGGCGCGTGCGCGCCGTGACTCGCGCGGGAGGTACGTCTGTCATCTCGAGCACTGGCCTTCCAACCCGCTCTCGAAGGGCGCGTACACGGCAAACGCGCTCGGCTACTTCACGACGATCGCTGGCAACGAGGGAAAGCCGGTGGGCAACCTCTACTTCGGCGGCGAGACGACCGACTCGTTCTACAGCTGGCAGGGCTTCATGGAGGGCGGCGCGCTCTCCGGCATCCGCGCCGCTGCCGAAGTCCTCGCCTCGCTGTGATCGACTCGGTCGCTGCGCAGTCAGGCACCCGATCCGACAGTCCGGGATTTCTGACTGGTAGGCGGTTGACAATCGCACATAGCCCAAGCGGGCCGGATCGCCGACTCGAGCCGGTGCACAAGACCCCGCGCCGTGAATCGCAAGCCTTCCTAGCGTAGCGGTGCGCTGGCGGAGGAGGGAGCGGGCCTCCTCCGGCCGCGTAGGGAGCAGCGATAACGTCAGCGCGCAGGGCAACGGTAGCGGCACCGCCTGGGGACCCGCAGGAGAGCGTGGACCGTGAGGTAGGGTTCGTAGCCACCACCGTCATTCACCCCGACTCGAGCGGGGCAGCGGTGCACGGGGTCATCCTCCGCGCGCAGCGAGACAGCGGACCGCGGCTGGAGGAGGCCCGTTCCCCTGCGCAGCCCCCCGACCGCGGAGCGCAGCTACCGGACGCCGCGGCCTTTGCGGGTGGTGCGGGGGAGGGAGGTGGCGTTCGTGGCGACCAGGTCCCAGCCGTCGCGCTCGCCGGCTTGAAGGCGAACGAGGCCCGCGTATGCGATCATCGCCGCATTGTCGGTGCAGCTCGCGAGCTCGGGGAGCACCGCGCGGAGCCCGTGCTGGGCGGCCAGCGCCGTCACGCGCGCGCGGAGCTCGCGGTTCGCCGCCACGCCGCCGCCGATCACCACCGTGCGCACGCCCTCCTGGACCGCGGCCGCCACGAGCTTCTTCGCCAGCACCGACGTCACCGCCGTCTGGAACGACGCGCACGTGTCCGCGAGCTCCTTCTCCGTCTTGGGGAGGCCGTGCTCGCGCACGCGCGCCGCGACCTGGGTCTTGATCCCCGAGAAGCTCAGCTCGAACGACTTCGAGTGCCCCATCGGCAACGTGAGCGGCACCGCCGTCGAGTCGCCGCCGCGCGCCAGGCGATCGATCACCGGTCCTCCGGGGTAGCCGAGGCCCAGCAGCTTGCCCACCTTGTCGAAGGCCTCGCCCGCCGCGTCGTCCCGCGTGGCGCCGAGCTCCCGCACCCGCGCCGCGCTCGGTCCGTCGACGCGGTAGATCGCGGTGTGCCCGCCCGACGCGAGCAGCGCCACGAAGGGGAAGGCCGGCGGCTCCTCCGCCGCTGCCGACTCGCGCCGCAGGAACACCGCGAGCAGGTGACCAACGAGGTGATCGACGCCCACCAGCGGCAGCCCGCGCGACCACGCCAGGCCCTTCGCGGCCTGCACGCCCACGAGCAGCGCGCCCACGAGCCCGGGGCGGTTGGTCACCGCGATGCCCGCGAGCGCATCCCACCCGACACTCGCGCGCGCGAGGGCCTCGCGCACCACCGGCCCCACGTTGCGGAGGTGATCGCGTGAGGCAAGCTCCGGGATCACGCCGCCGTACGGCGCATGCAGGCTCACCTGGCTCTGCACGACGTCGGCGAGGACCCGCCCGCGCTCGTCCACGACCGCCGCGCCCGTCTCGTCGCACGACGACTCGATCCCTAGAACGAGCACGTGCCTTCGCGTCGTTCGAGGGTGAAGACGCCGAACATCGGCGGCGTGAACGGGGCGGCTGCGCCGTCGGTCTGGGGCGCGCCGCGCATCATCCTGACCTCGACGCCGCCCTCGGTCATGAGCGAGAGGATCACCGTGACATCGCCGCCGTCGCCGCCCTCGGCGAGCGGCGTCGCGACGTAGAAGAGGTTCTGGCGGCGGCCGTCGCCGAAGGCGAGCGTGGACAAGGGATCGTGCCAGATCTGCGGGATGGGCCGGAGCGCTGTCGCCCGGAAGCGCCCGTCGGAGGAGGTGAGGGTGCCCGGTCCGTCCTGCAGGTGCTCGGCATCGAGGACGAGGCAGAGCTTCGCGTCGTCGGCGATCCCGGTCCGCACGAAGCTGCCCTTCACGATGTCGCCCTCGTAGTGATCGCCCTTGGAGGAGTAACGGCTCACGTCGCGACACCCCATCGCCAGCGGCGCGAGGAGCAGGGCGAGGGCGAGAACGTGGCAGGACGAGCGCATCGCGAGGCCCGAGCTTACTTGGAAGCGCGGATCTTTGCGGCGGTCTCGCGGACCCGCGGCTCGGGGTCGGTGGTGGCGACCGTGGCGGCGAGCTGTGAGGCCTCTGCCTTGTCGTAGGTGGAGAGCGCCACGAGCGCAGCCTCGCGCACCAGCGCGTAGCTCTCCTTCGTCGCCGCCTCCTTCAGTTGCTTCGTGGCTTCGGCGCCGGCGCCTGCCACGCCGAGGCGACCGAGCGCCTCTGCAGCGAGCACGCGCATCGCCCAGCTCTCGTGCCCGCGCATCACCTTCGCCGCAGCGGCGACCGACTTCGCGTCGGGGTGCTGGCCCATCGAGCCGAGCGCGATGCGCTGCACGTTGTCCGCGGGATCGGTGACCGCCTGCGCGATGGCCGCGGCAGCCGCGTCGGTCTTCGAGCGCGAGAGCAAGACGAGCGCCTTGGTGCGCACCGTGGGATCGGGGTGGCGGGAGAGCGCGACGACGCTCGGCTCGAGGCCCAGCGCTATCTCCCGCGCCTTCGCGCGCGCCGTGGCCAGCTCGGGCGCATCCTCGTTGCCGAGGAACGGCTCGAAGGCGCCCTCGCGAGCGCCGAGCGCATCGAGCACCGCGCGCGCTCGCTCGCTCGAGGTCGACAGCGCGCTCTGCGCCGCGCGCTTGAGCGGATCTCCGAACGCCACCAGCGCCGCGGCGCGGTCCTTCGCGGCCAGATTGCGCGGCACGAGCTGATCGAGCGTGGTCTCGGCGTCGACGCTCTCGTCGGGCGCGGGCAGCGGGTCGGGCCGCTGCTCGGCCGCCCCCTTGGTCGCGAGCAGCACGAGCGCGCCGGCCGCGGACTGACGCAGCGTCTCCGACGACTGCCGCGCGCGACCGCCCTCGGCCTCGCCCGAGAACACGGCGTCGGACATCGCCGCGAGCGCAGCCTTGCCCCCGGGCGGCTCGCCCTTCGCCATGCCCATGCGCGCCAGCGCGAGGATCGCCATCTGCCGCGGGAGCGCATCGGTGCCCTCGGCGAGGGTCACGAGCGTCGTGGCCTCGCCGTCCGCGCCGAGCTCCCCGAGCGCGTACGCCGCGGCGGCGCGCGCCACCGTCCCCGCGTCGAGCGAGCGCGCGGTGCTGGCGAGCAGCGCGGTGTTCGTCTTGTCCTTGAGCGTGCCGAGGCCGAGCACCGCGAACGCGCGCATGTCGGGCGTGCCGCTCTGCGCGACCTTGCGCAGCAGGGGCATCGCCTTCTTGTCACCCAGCTTCGCCACCGCCCACGTCGCCGCGACGGCGATCGAGTCCGAGGCCATCGCCTCGCCGCCGCCCTCCTGCTTGGGGAAGAGCAGGCCCTGGTAGCGCGGGAGGAGGTTGACGTCGCGCAGCGCGCCGCACGCCAGCATCGCGCGCGTGCGCAGCGGGCTCTCGGACTGCCCGGTCGCGAACGCAAACAGCGCCGAGCCGGCGTTCTTGTTCTGCACGTAGCCGAGCACGTCGATGGCCACGCGCTGCTGGCCGGCGTCACCATCGGCGAGCGCATCGAGCAGCGGCTTGACCGCGCGGCCGCCGATGCGCGCGAGCGAGGCGCGCGCCTCCTCCGCCTCCTTGGCGTTGCCGTGCTTGCTGCGCTGCACGAGCGCGAACGTGAGGTTGCCGTAGATCTCGACGAGCAGCCGCCGGTAAACCTTGCGCTGCGGGTTGCCGATGGCGAGCGGCAGGAGCTCCTGCTCGAGGGACTCGAGCGTGCCCTTGCCCAGGTTGATCTGCATCGAGAGGCGCGCCGCGCGCGAGACGAGCTCCTCGTCCGGCGCGCCGCGGATCACGCGGCGGAACAGGCGATCGGCCTCTTCGCCCTGGCCCTTGGAGAGAAGGAGATCCGCGAGCTCGAGGTACGTGATGTAGAGGCGATCGTTCTTCGCGATGGCGGCGCGGTACTCAACGATGGCGTGCTCGACGTCTTGCCGCTGGCGATACATGTCGCCGAGGCGACGATGGCCTTCCGCGTCGTCCGGGTTGAGCTCCACGGCGCGCGCCGCGTACTTGATGGCGTCGTCGTCGCGATAGAGCTGTAGCGCGTACTGAGCCATGCGCTGATAGAGCTCGCGTGCGCGCTTCGGCTCCACCGCCACGAGCTTCTCGAGGACGGCGATGGCGTCGGCGGTCTTGTTCTCCTGCACGAGCACGCGCTCGAGCGCCAGGTAGCTGTCGGCGTCGCCCGGCGCGACGGTGATGACCCGTCGCAGCGTGGTCTCGGCGTCGGCGAGCTTGCGCGAGTGGAGCTGCACCTCGGCGAGCATCCGCCCCGACTCGACGTCGGGCGGCGTGGCGCCGAACTTCTGCGTGAGCACCGGGATCTGCGCGTCGAGGATGCGCTCGAAGCCCCACAGCGTGACGATGCGCGAGCGAGCCTCGCGGGCGAGAATCTTGTCGCCGCTCTGCTTCGCCTTCTCGGCGAGCTCCTGCCAGATGATGCGCGACTCGCGGTAGCTGCGTGATCGCTCGAGCGCGCTGGCCAGCTGCTTCTTGTAGGGCAGGTTGGTGGGCTCGAGCTGCACCGCCTCCTTGAAGGAGGCGAGCGCGTCGGGCGTCATGTCGTGCTCGAGATACACCTCACCGAGCGCCGCGAGGGCGCGTGCCCGTGGCGTGACCGTGGTGAGGATGCGCTTCCACGTCTGGATGGCGAGCGCCTGGTTTCCGTCCTGGAAATAGCGGTCACCGAGGTCGACGAGGTGGCCGGGATCGTTGGCGCCGACCTGCGAGAGCCGCGTGAGCACCTTGAGCGAGCGATCGTTCTCGCCGATGCGACCGTAGAAGTCGGCGAGGCGCGACAGCACCTCCTCGTCGCTCTGCCCACGCGCCTCGAGCTCGGTGAGGAGCTTCAAGGCGCGTGCGCGATCGCCGCGCTGCATGAGCGCCTCGCACTGCTCGAACACGAACTGCGGATTGTTCGGAGCGGCGCGGATGAGCGCCTCGTACTCGGCGATGGCCTTGTCGAGGTCACCCTGCGACTGCATCACGCGGATCATCTTGAGCCGCAGATCGATGTGCTTCGGATTGACCGCGAGCGCCTTCTTGTAGGTCTCGAGGGCCTTCACCGAGTCGCCCGTCTCCTCGTAGAG
>JAYTBL010000827.1:0-7606 GCA_043736975.1 Polyangiaceae bacterium | reverse complement strand
TGGCGAGATCCGCGGCCAGCGCGCTGGTCTCGACCGAGGACGCCTGGGCGGCGTCGGCATGCGCTCGGTCGCGGGCTGCCAGCGCTTCGTCGTGCCGCTGCGCCTGCTGCGCGAGCGTGGCTGCGTGCTGCTGGGTCTGCTGCTCGACCGCCTCGGCGTGCCGGGCGTCGCGCTCGGCGATGGCCTCGGCGAGCTGCTGGTCGCGCTGGGCGAGGGCCTCGCGCTGCGCGTCGTCGCGCTCGCCCAGGACCC
The DNA here is from genome assembly GCA_043736975.1 of Polyangiaceae bacterium. GTDB lineage: Bacteria > Myxococcota_A > Polyangia > Polyangiales > Polyangiaceae > Labilithrix. The sequence goes on along the minus strand of JAYTBL010000827.1, from coordinate 7,354 downwards.
GCAGCTCCTCCTTCGTGCGCGCGTCGAGCTGGAGGGCATGGCCTGCGGCCTCGGCGGCGCGGGCATCGCGCTCGTCGGCGAGCGCCACCTCGAGCACCTCGGCGCGGCGCGTCGCTGCGGTGAGCGCCTCGGCGGCCTGCGCTCGCTCCTCCGCCGTGGTCTCGTCTGCCGCGTTCAGCTCCTGCGCCGCGGCGCGCGCGACCGACGCCAGCTCCTCGGCGTGCTCGGCCGTACGCGCCTGACGCTCCGCAGCGAGCGCACGCGCCTGCTCGTCGATCGCGGCGGCGCTTTCCTTCGTCAGATCGTCGATCGCGGCGGCGTGAGCCTTCGTCAGCGCGGCGATCTCTCGCTCTCTGGCTTCCTGCTCGGTGGCGAGCTCGCGCGCGAAGCGCTGCGCGTCGGTGGCGCGCCCCTCGCGCTCGGAGGCGAGCCGCTGGGCCGCCGCCGCGAGCTCCTGCGCCGTGGCCCGTGCGTCGGCCTGGAGCTCGCTGTCACGCTCGTCGAGCGCCTGAGCGTGCGCGCTGGCGCGTAGCGCGAGCTCCTCGGCGTGCACGAGGTCGTTTCGCTGGATCGCCGCTTCCTGCGCGCGCTCACGCTCGGCGAGCGCCTCGTTCATCTGCCCCTGGAGCGCGGCGAGCGCGGCGGCGTTCGTCTCCTCCGCGGCAGCGCGTGCCGCCCGCTCGTGCGCCAGCGCGCGCTCCACGTCCGCCTGGTGCTCGAGCTGCTCGGCGATCTCGGCGTTCGCCGCGGAGCGCTCGGCCTCGTAGCGCTCCTTCAGCGCGACCAGCTCCCGCGCGTGCCGCGCGGCATCGACCGATTTCTCCGCCGCGTGGAGCCCGAGCGTCTCCTTCAGCTGCTCGATCTCCGCCTTCCGCTGCTCGAAGCGGCGCAGGGCGTCGTCGCCCCGTCGCGCTGCGAGCTCGCGATCGGCCCGCGCGCTCTCGACCAGCTCCTGCGCGGCTGTCGCTTCCTTCTGCACCGCGGTGAGCTTCTTGCGCAGGTCGGTCAGCTCGGCATCGAGCGCCTTGCGCTTCTCCTCGACCTTGCCCACGGACTGGCTGCGCGTCGTGAGATCGCTGCGCAGCGACGCGATGGTCCGCTCTTGCTTGTTGATGGTCTCGCGGAGCTCGAGGAGCTCTCGGCCCGCGTTCGGCTTGAGGCTGGGCGACGACCCCGCGCGGAGGGGGGGGGTGGGGGGGAGCTCCGGGGCCGACCCCGATCGCACCGCTGGAAGGTCGGGCATCTTCAGGGGCGGCGGCGGCCCCGAGACGAGGAGCGGCGCTGCTGGCGCGACGGTCACGACCTCGTCGACGACCTCGTCGTCCGCCACGTCCTCGACGAGGTTCTCCGCATCCTCGAGGACCTCCACGTCCCCGGTTCGCACCTCCGGCTCGGGGAAGCCCGCCCGCTTCTGGCCGAGGCGCGCGATCAGCGCCTCGACCTCCACGGGTCGCCGGAGGACGTCGTCGGCGGTCTGCCCGTTCCTCAGCTGGTCGCGGAACCCGTCATCGGGCGACGCGCTCGACATCACGAAGACCGGCACGCTCGCCGCGATCGGGTCGTTCTTGATCTTCTCGCAGAGCTCGAAGCCGTTCGCACCGGGCAGCTCGGCGGACAGGAGGATGAGGTCGAACCGATCCGAGGTGGCCAGCCACAGGCCCTCGTCCGCGTTGCGCGGGATGGTCACCTCCCACGCACGTTCGGCGAACGCCTGTTTCAGCTCCGAGGCTGCAGGCGCGTCGTCTTCGAGGAGCAGAACCTTGAGGTTCATGACCAAGCTCGAACCTCACTCCGACCGACGATGGCTGCTCACCCAGGCAGCGTAACGCGTTCCCTGAGGAATCGCGTGTCTGGATTGTCACGTCGCCAGATCGCGCTGTCCATGAAGTAGTGATGGATGCTGACCACCACGAAAAAGGCCGCGAAGAACGGCGTTTCACCCAGGCTGTCGGTCACGCCGTCGCGCCGGGGAGCGACGAAGATGCCATCGAGGTAGGCGGGCGCGCCGCGGAAGAGCAGCCACCCCAGCGCCAGCGCCGAGACCGCCAGGAACCCGAGCCGCACCGCGACCGGCCGCCCGAAGGTCGGCGGCCCTTCGCTCTCCTTCGCCTCGTTCCGCTTCATGAGCCACACGAAGTAGAGGTACTGAACCGAGTGGAGCGCCGGGATCAGGTAGCGCATGACCGGGTCGATGCTGGAGAAGATCGTCCACGACCAGATCGTGAGCAGCAGCCCGGTGAGCGGCGCGAGCGGCAGGGAGCGCTTCAGCCGCCGGCGCTCGGCGAGCAGCACGACCGCGAGCGCCGCGGTGCTCGCAGCGAGCACGCTGCCGGTGATCACCTCGAGCCAGCGCGGATGCGCGAGCGCACCGTAGACGACGCCCTTCTCCTCGAACTCGCCGGCCGGCGCCGCCGGATTCGCCCAGGCGAAGGCCCAGCCCGCGTAGCAATGCCCCTGCACCGCGAGCCGCTCGCGCTCGCTGATGCGCACGTTGCGCCGGGCGGAGAGCACCGTCAGCACGCCGAACCCCTGCCTCACGTAGTGCCAGCCGACGAGCAGGAACATGAGCTGGACCATCCAGCCGAGCGTCTGCCCGGAGTGCCGCGCGATCGAGACCACCGCCCAGACCGCGAGCACCACCGGCACGACGAACCCCGCCAGCAGGTAGCGCGCGCGCTCTGCCCAGCCGCGATCCGCACCGAGCGCGCGGCGCCGGACGTCCTTGTAGAAGAGGAGGTACGTGACCGCGAAGTGCGGATCGTTGATGACGTAGGCGCCGTAGAAGGTGAGAAAGCCCACGGTGAGCTCGGCGTCGTCGAGGCCGACGAGCTCGCGGAGGAGGTACGCCAGCGGGAAGAGGACGATCGTTCCGCCGCCCACGAGCAGGAACTCGACCACGCGCCGCATCGCGCCCGAAGGGTAGGGGAGGCCAGGGCGACTGGATCACACGATCCGATCCGCGCCCCAGAGCACCCATGAAACGCCGACAAAACGGCAGCAGGTCATGTGGTTCAGTGTGTGCATCACGGTCGAACAGTGCACCACGTCCATCGCTCGTCAGGTCTCGCCAGGGCGCTCCTCGCGGGCGCGGTCTCGCTCTCTGCGCTCGCTGTCGGCGGCTGCGGAGCCGCGCCGAAGAAGCAAGCCGAGGTGCCCGCGGGCTACGATTGGTCGGACTACAAGGGCACCTACGCGAAGGGCGACGAGCGCCCGGCCGCCGAGCCCGTGAAGCCGAAGGACGACGCGAAGGCGGAGGCCGCCGCGGGCGCGCCGAGGCTCTCGAAGGGAAAGATCCAGGGCGAGTCGGTCTCGTCGGTGACCGCCGATGCCGTGGCCGGCGCGTCGAAGGCCGCGCTCAAGGCGAAGGTCGTCTCGAGCAGCGTGATCGTGGGCCGCGAGTACGAGCAGCTGCAGGTCGTGATGAAGGGCGTGTCGGTCCAGATCATCCGCCCCACCGCGAACCCCGACAAGGCGGGCCCCAAGCTGCGCTCCCCCAAGGCGCGAAGCAGCAGCCTCCTGAAGTCCGAGTCCGGCTGGTACGACGCAGACGCGAACGTGCTGGTGCTGGTGCGGGCGCCGAAGAAGGCTTCGTCGCAGAAGGCGCTGCTGGCGCTCCTGCAGAAGTAGCCTCGCTCCCGGTGCTCTAGGGCACCTTCGTCGGGGTGACCGTCAGCTGGTACTTCTTGTTGTCGCTGTCCATCGTCGTGACCACCGTCGACTTCCCCGCGGAGGCGAGCGCGCCGCCCTTTGCCACCACCTTACGGATGGAGGAGGGCGGCTCGAGCGCGCTCATCTCGGTGCTCACGTCGAGGAGGACATCGTCACCCGCGGCCCGCCACTGCACGGCGACCTTCAGCCCGACGTCCTGACGGGGGGGCGAGGTGCTCGGGGGGACGAGAGTCAGCGGCACGTTCTTGCCGACCATCATCTCGCCCCTGTCGAACTCCTGGAGGTTGAGCGTGAACGCGGTGCTCGTCGCGGGCGACGTGCCGTCGCTGCTGGTGAGCACGAAGTCGAAGCGATACACGGGGCGCGTGCCGCCCACGTCTCGCGGCGGCGTCGAGGCGGCGGTCGACATCGTGGGATGGGCGCGCGTCACCGGCGCGACCTGACCTGCGGCGCTGGCGGGCGCACAGCCGAACGCGAAGGAGCACGGAGCAAGCAGACTGGCGAAGACGAGCAGGCGGCGATAGGGCATGGCCCCGCCATGTGCAAGGCCGGTGCCCCGGCATGGAGCGCCGAGGAAGCACCGATCACGCAGAAAACGGCGGTTCTGCCGCGTCGGGTCTCGCCAACTTGGCGCGCGAGCGCGGAGCTACGGTCATTCCGTCGCGCGCGCTCGCTTCATCAGCGCCACCATCGCGCGGCGCACCTCGTCGCCCGTGGTCACCGGCGCGTCGAACGCCAGGCGCACCGCGCGCGGGCCCGCGGGCGTGATCGTCGCGAGCTCGAAGCCGTAGCGATCGACCGCGGTCATCGTGGCGCTCGTGGCATCAGCCACACCGGCGAGCTTCTGCGCGTAGGCCAGCACCGCGTCGCCATGGTCGCCGTTCATGTGGGTGAGCATTCCCGCCGCGCTGTCGGTCAGCGGATCGGGCTCGGCGACGCGGTAGTCCTCGGGCGTGACCCACGACATCCGGCCGAAGCCGCCCACGTAGCGCAGCGAGCTCGGCTCGAGGCGATAGAACGCGAAGTCCTTGAAGTCGACGTAGTACGCGCTGCTCGGCTGCTGCGCGAGGAACGTCGCGCGCACCGCGGCCTTCTCGTCGTCCGCCACCAGCGTGCACGCGCCGAGGATGGTGACGCGCCCCACCGCGAGCGGCTGATCGTGCGCGTCGAGCGGCTCGGTCAGCAGCACCGACGCGTTGCTCTCCGCGTGCAGGTTCCGGGTGTGCTCGGCGAGCGTCGAGAGCAGCAGCAGGGGCCGCCCCGCGCCGTCGATGGCGATGGTCACGAGCGAGCCGTAGGGAAAGCCCTCCGGCTCACGAGCGATCGTGCACAGCGTGGCCGAGCGCGCCTGCCGCACCAGGGTGCGGCAGCGCTCGGCGTGCGTGGGCGCGGGGATGGCGAGGGCGGCACGCTCGTCGGCGGAGGCAGGGCGCTGGTGCTGGTCGACCACGAAGAATCTCTAGCACGGTGTAGGATGCGCGCGTGGCCGCGTGGAGAACCGTCGCTCTGCTCTCGAGCCTTGCGCTGCTGCTCGCGCTCGTCGGCGCGTGCACGCAGCGCGATCGCGGCGGCCCTGCGCCCTCGACGTCGAGCTCGACCTCGGCGGCCCCCGAGGCGGCGGCGCCCGCCCCGAGCGTCGGCTCCGAGGCCATTCCCACACCCTCGCGTGACCCGGTGGACGCGGCGCCGGTCGCCGTCGTCCCGGCGAGCGCGTGGGTGTGGAAGACGTACAAGGGCGATCGCTTCTCGATCAGCTTCCCCGGTGAGCCGCGCGTGAACGAGCTGCCCGCCGAGGAGGACAAGGCCGGCTACAGCCAAGCCGTGCTCGACGTGCCGGGCGGCCAGGTCTCCTTCGCCGCGGGCTACACCGAGCACTCCGCCGAGGAGATCGCCAATCCCGCCGCCTTCCTCGACGACCGCGCGAACGCGCCGCGCCGCGGCTTCACCGACGTGCTCACCAAGCGCTCGGTCACGCTGCCCGGCGGTCAGCCCGGGCGCGTGCTGATCCAGCGCCGCAAGCTCTCGGGGCCGCCGCTGCGCGTCTACTCGCGCCTCTACCTCGTGGGCAAGCGCCTCTATGCGCTCATCGTCTCCACGCTCGACGAAGGTGGGATCGGCGAGGACGCGGTCAAGAAGTTCATGGACTCCTTCAAGCTGCTCTGATGACCGACGCGACGGAGACCGAGGGCGCGGCGCGCGCCCCCCTGACGTTTCCTCCGCAGCTGCCGATCTCGGCGCGCGTGGAGGACATCGCCTCCGCCATCGACGGCCATCCCGTGGTGATCGTCGCCGGCGCGACCGGCTCGGGCAAGACCACCCAGCTGCCGAAGATCGCGCTCGCGATGGGTCGTGGCCTGGAGAAGATGATCGGCGTCACGCAGCCGCGGCGCATCGCGGCCACCAGCGTCGCCGCGCGCGTCGCGAGCGAGCTGGGAACGCCGCTCGGCACGGACGTCGGCTTCCAGATCCGCTTCGAGGATCGCACCTCGGCCGCGACATACGTGAAGTTCATGACCGACGGCATCCTGCTCGCCGAGATCCATGGCGATCCGCTGCTGCGACGCTACGACACGATCGTCATCGACGAGGCGCACGAGCGCAGCCTCACCATCGACTTTCTCCTCGGCTGGGTGAAGCGCATCCTCCCCGAGCGGCCCGATCTCAAGGTGATCATCAGCTCGGCCACCATCGAGACCGAGCGCTTCTCCGAGTTCTTCGGCGGCGCGCCGGTCATCCAGGTGGAGGGCCGCACCTTCCCCGTCGACGTGCTCTACGAGCCGCCGAACGACGAGGACGATCTGCCCGACGCGGTGGCGAACGCGGTGGCGAACGTCACGTCGCTCGACCCGCATGGCGACATCCTGGTGTTCCTGCCGGGGGAGCGCGAGATCCGCGAGACCGAGAGCGAGCTCCTGCGGCGCAACCTGCGGCACACCGTGATCCAGCCGCTCTACGCGCGCCTCTCGGCCGGGGACCAGGCGAAGGTGTTCGCGAGCATCCCCCAGCGGCGGGTGATCCTGGCCACGAACGTCGCCGAGACGTCGGTGACGATCCCCGGCATCGTCTATGTGGTCGACACCGGCGTGGCGCGGCTCTCGCGCTACGACCCGCGCTCCGGCACCACCCGCCTCCAGATCGAGGGCATCTCGCAGGCGAGCGCCGATCAGCGGAAGGGTCGCTGCGGGCGCGTGCGCGACGGGATCTGCGTCCGCCTCTACGACGAGGCGAGCTTCGCCGCGCGCCCCGCCTTCACCGATCCCGAGATCAAGCGCACCGGCCTGGCGGGGGTGATCTTGCGGATGAAGTCGCTGGGGCTCGGCGACGTCGAGGACTTTCCCTTCCTCGATCCGCCGCAGTCGAAGGCCATCACCGAGGGCTACCGCGTTCTCGAGGAGCTGGGCGCGCTCGGCGACAAGCGCGAGCTCACGCCGCTCGGCCGCCAGCTGGCGCGCTTCCCCGTCGACCCGCGCATCGGGCGCATGATCTTCGCCGGCGCGGAGCTGGGGGTGCTGCGCGACGTGCTGGTGATCGCCGCCGCCCTCAACATCCAGGATCCCCGCGAGCGGCCGCGCGAGCTCCAGCAGAAGGCCGACGACCTGCATCGTCGCTTCCGCGACGAGCGCTCCGACTTCGTCGGGCTCTTGCGCTTGTGGGAGTTCGTCTCCGAGGCCGAGCGCAAGGGGAC
>JAYTBL010000826.1:0-7608 GCA_043736975.1 Polyangiaceae bacterium | reverse complement strand
GGAGGGTCGCGAGATCGATGACGAGCTCCTTGGCGAGCGTGGGGGCGTCGGCTCCGAGCGAGTCGAGCGCGAGGCAGCTCGTCGAGGCATCGGTGAGCTCGACCCGGTAGACGCGCGCCGTGTTCCCCGCCCCGTGCGTCCACCCGCGCTCGAGCACCAGCAGATCGTCGGTCGAGATCGCGGCGAGGTCGGCGACGCCGTAGTCGCCCGATGCGCGGGGGAGGGGGTCGGTGGTGTACGCGTGCTCCTCGTAGGCGCCGTCCTTGCGTGCGATGCGCAGGATGCGGAGGCGCGCCCCGTTCGCAGCGGTCGCGACCTCGCCATCGCAGTTGAGCGAGGCCTCGCTGGTCGTGAAGAGGTACGTGCCCGCGGGGTCCATCGTGAGCGACTCGAGGCTCTTGTTGACGCGCGCCTTCGCGAAGTGCTCGGGGAGCGCGATGTCCTTGCGGAGCTTGCCCTGGCGATCGACCTCGAGGACGCGCGGGCCCCTCTCGCTCGCGACGATGAAGCCGTCCTTCAGGACCACCACGCCCTCGAGGTCGAGCGGGAAGTTCGTGCGCAGCTCGATGCTGTTCCCGAGGCTCCACCGTCGAAAGTCGCGGTCGGGCAGGATGGGGACGATGTTCGCCGTGGCATCCTGCACGCCCCAGAGGGTGCGCGTGGCGTCGTCCCAGGCGATCCCGGAGAGCTCGCGGCTCCGCGGATCGTCGCTCGGGAGGTCGAACCAGGAGTAGAGCTCGACCCGTCGCGAGGGGCGCGGGACGCTGCGCAGCGGGAGTGGCCGCGGCGGCACGGGGGAGATCCCAGCCGTGCTGCCGCACGCCGCCGACGTGAACAGCGCCAGGCAGCCCCCGCAGGCGACCTCGAGCGCCGCGCGCCTGCCGAGCTGGCGAGCCGGTTTTTTCCCTGCCGGGTGCATCATCCGCGGTACCTTGGAATCCTCATTCTCCGCAGGGTCTCCGCGAGCGTATCCGCCGGCGGCCCATCAAGACTTCATCATAAAGGACGAGAAGTGACTCAGGAGCCCCGTTCCGACCTCGAGACCTTGCCGATCCTCCCGCTGCGTAACAGCGTGGTCTTTCCCGCGAGCGTCGTCCCCATCAACGTGGGCCGGGCGCGTAGCGTCCGCCTGGTCGAGGACCTCCTCGGGCAGGATCGCGCCGTCGTGGGGATCGTGAGCCAGCGGGACGCCGACATCGACGAGCCGGGGTTCGAGGACATCTTCGACGTGGGAACTGTTGCCCGCGTCGTGAAGGTCATTCGCCTCGGCCCTTCGAACTACTCGGTGGTGCTCCATGGTCTGTCGCGCCTGCGCCTCGCGGGCAAGGTCGGCCTCGAGCCCTACATGCGCGCGAAGGTCCGCCGCGTCGCCGAGGACCTCGAGCGCGACGCCGAGCTCGACCGCCTCGGCTCGCAGCTGCGCGACGGCACGCGTCAGCTCCTGAACCTCATGCCGAACCTCCCCAAGGAGACGAGCGGCATCCTGGAGAACGTGCGCGAGAGCGGCGCGCTCGCCGACCTCATCGCCTCGAACCTCACCATCGACCACGTGACCGTGGGCGACAAGCAGCGCGTCCTCGCCACGTTCGACGTGAAGGAGCGCGTGCGCCTCGTGCTCTCGATGGTCACGAAGCAGCTCGAGCTCCTGCGCGTGAAGCGCGAGATCTCGAGCATGGTGGCGGACGAGGGCAAGAACCAGCGCGAGCTCATCCTCCGCCAGCAGATGAAGAGCATCCGCGAGGAGCTCGGCGAGACGGACGAGGACGACGTCGAGGAGCTCCGCGAGCGCATCCGCCTCGCCCAGCTGCCCGAGGACGCGCAGAAGATCGCGAAGAAGCAGCTCGGCCGCCTCGCCGGGATGCAGCAGCAGTCTGCGGAGTACAACGTGACGCGCTCCTACGTGGAGTGGCTCTCCGATCTGCCGTGGAACAAGACCACCAACGACAAGCTCGAGCCCTCGGAGTGCCGCCGCTGCCTCGACGAGGATCACTTCGGCCTCGAGAAGGTGAAGAAGCGGATCGTCGAGTACATGGCGGTGCGGAAGCTCCGCGCCGACAAGAAGGGGCCCATCCTCTGCTTCATCGGACCTCCCGGCGTCGGCAAGACGTCGCTCGGCCGTTCCATCGCGCGCTCCATGGGACGCCGCTATCACCGCATCGCGCTCGGCGGCGTGCGCGACGAGGCGGAGATCCGCGGCCACCGCCGCACCTACGTCGGCGCGCTGCCGGGGCGCATCATCCAGGGCCTCAAGAAGGTCGCGGTGAAGAACCCCGTCTTCGTGCTCGACGAGATCGACAAGCTGGGCGTCGACATGATGGGCGACCCCGCGGCCGCGCTGCTCGAGGTGCTCGACCCCGCGCAGAACGGCACGTTCCAGGATCACTACATCGACACGCCGTTCGATCTCTCGCAGGTCACCTTCCTCGCCACCGCGAACAACCCCGACACCATCCCGGGACCTCTCTGGGACCGCCTCGAGGTCATCGAGGTGGCGGGCTACACGCGCGCCGAGAAGAAGGCGATCGCCAGGGAGTTCTTGGTCCCCAAGCAGCTCTCCTCGCACGGCCTCACCGACGAGCGGCTGATGTTCGAAGACTCCGGTATCCAGACGCTCATCGAGAGCTACACGCGAGAAGCCGGCGTGCGCGGGCTGGAGCGCGAGATCGGCTCGGTCTGCCGGCACGTCGCGATGCGCATCGCCGAGGGCGAGGACGTACATCTCCAGGCGACCTCGGAGTTCGTCGAGATCGTGCTCGGGGCGCCCAAGTACACGCCGGATCTCGCGGAGCGCGTGAGCTCGCCGGGCGTGGCCACCGGCCTGGCGTGGACGCCCTCGGGCGGCGACATCCTCTTCATCGAGGCGACGAAGATGCCCGGCAAGGGCGACATCCTCGTCACCGGCAACCTGAAGAGCGTCATGCAGGAGTCGGCGGCGGCAGCGATGTCGTTCGTGCGCAGCCACGCCAAGCAGCTCGGGCTCGACCCGGAGTTCCTCAAGACCATCGATCTCCACCTCCACGTGCCGAAGGGCGGAACGCCCAAGGACGGACCGTCGGCGGGCGTCACCATGTACACCGCGGTGGCCTCGCTGCTGCTCGGCGCCGCGGTGCGCCGTGAGGTGGCCATGACCGGCGAGATCTCGCTGCGCGGCGCGGTGCTGCCGGTGGGCGGCATCAAGGAGAAGCTCCTCGCGGCGCACCGCGCCGGCATCAAGGAGATCCTCATGCCCTTCCGCAACGCCGCGGACCTCGACGACGTGCCGAAAGACATCCGCGCGGAGCTCAAGATCAACCTGATCAAGAACATCTCCGAGGTGCTGCCGATCGTCCTCGAGCCACCGAGCACCGACGCCGCGCCCACCTCGCAAGACGCGCCGCCGACGGCGCCCCGCGAACCCGTTCTCTAACGAACGACCCGGCGCGTGATGGCTCGTCTCGCGGCGATTCCGCACCGGCGTGCGGCCATTTTCGTGCTCGTCGCGCTGGGCGCGGTCGGGTTCCTGCCGCTCTTCGGCGGACCCGGCTACGAGCAGTCGCTGGCGACGGGGCTGCTGGTGCCGGCGGCGACGGCCATCGCCATCGCGCTCGAGGGCGTGCGCAACGAAGCGCGCACGCCGCTCGCGCTCGTGGCGCGGGGCGTGCTGCTGGGGCTCGCGCTTGCCGGGCTCTCGCTCCTGACCGCGCTCCTGCACGCGGCGCGCGTGGGGATCTGCGAGGTCTGGGGCGCGCTCTTCTACTTCCTGATCACGGCCGGCGCCGGCGCCGTCATGGGCGGCGTCTGGGGCGCGGTCGTCGGCGAGACGGTGGCGGCGCTCGCGCGGCGCGGGCGCGTCGTGAAGCGCAAGAAGGTGCTCGCCGTGCCGCTCGCGCTCGCGGGACCGATCGGCTGCGCGGCGTTCAGCCTGGGGCGGTTCATCGGCTCACCGATGATCTTCGCGTACGACCCGTTCGTCGGGTACTTCAGCGGGACGCTCTACGACACCGTGATCGACGCCGGGGCGCCGATGATCACCTACCGCATCGGCTCGCTGGCCACGCTCGTCGCGGTCACGCTCTTCGCCTCGCTCCTCGAGCGGCACCGGGACCGGCCCTTCGGGCTGGCGCTCGATCTGCGGAGCACGGCGACGCGCGCGCGTGCGTTTCTCGCGCTTTGCGCGGCGCTGATCAGCGCCGTCATCGTCCTCGGCGGCACGAGGCTCGGGCACTTCAGCACCGTGGCGTCGATCACCAAGGATCTCGGCGCCGAGAAGCACGGCCCGCGCTGCGACGTCGTCTACCCCTCGACCACGCGCGAGCAGGAGGCGAACCTGCTGCTCAAGGACTGCGAGGAGGAGCTCGCGGCGGTGGAGAAGCGCCTCGGCGCACGCGGCCCGGCGCGGGTGCGTGCGTTCTTCTTCCGTGACGCGGAGGACAAGAAGCGCCAGATGGGCGCGGCGCACACGTACATCGCGAAGCCGTGGCGCGAGGAGGTCTACCTCCAGGTCGGCGGCTATCCGCATCCGGTGCTGGGGCACGAGCTCGCGCATGTCGTCGCGGGGAGCTTCGGGCGCGGGCCGTTCCGGATCGCCGGCGAGCTCGGCGGGCTCCTGCCGAACCCTGGCCTCATCGAGGGAATCGCGGTGGCCGCCTCCCCGGACGACGAGGACCTGACCGACGCGCAGTGGGCGCGCGCGATGATGGACATCGGGATCCTCCCCGCCATGCGGCGTGTGTTCTCGCTGAGCTTCCTCGGGGATGCGTCGTCGAAGAGCTACACGCTCGCGGGCGCCTTCGTGACCTGGGTCGGCGAGCGCTTCGGTTTCGACGTCGTGCGCGCCTGGTACAGCGGCGGGGATATCGAGCAGCTGACGCAGATGTCGTGGGCCTCGCTCGATGGACAGTTCCGCGCGTATCTCGAGAAGGCGCCGCTACCCGAGGAGGCCGCGAGCTTCGCGAAGGCCAAGTTCGCGCGGCCCGGGATCTTCGGGCGGAAGTGTCCGCACCTGGTCGATGCGCTGCGCCACGAGGCCGACGTGTGCCGCGACACGCAGCGCTACGAGGAGGCGATTCGCCTGTACAACGAGGTGATCGCGAAGGACGCGAACGACTTCGCCTCGAAGCGCGAGGTCGCGAACGTGGAGCGGCGGCACGGGGATCGCGAGAAGGGCAAGGCCGCGCTGCTGGTGCTCGCGAACGCCGACGAGAAGACGGTGCCGCGCACCTACCGCGATCGCGCCGAGGAGGCGCTCGCCGACGCGCAGTTCGTGGAGGGGGACTTCGCGGGCGCGGCGGCGCGCTACACCGGGCTCGCGAAGCGCACCGTCGACGAGGACGCCGCGCGCACGCTGGAGGTCAAGGCGCTGGGCGCCCTCCAGCCCGCGGCGCGCGAGGCGGTGCGGGCGCTGCTCCTGGGCGACGAGAAGCACGGCCCGGACATCTTCCTGGGCGGCGTGCAGCTCGGATTGTGGTCGCCGCACGACGGGGCCGGGCTCGCCCCGTACCTCGTGGGTCGTAACCTGGTGACGCGCGGCTTCTACGAGGCCGGGGCGAGCGTGCTCGACGTGGCGCTGGAGAGCGTCTCGCCCACCCGGCGCGTGCTTCGCGAGTCGGTCCGACAGCGCGTGGTGGCGGCGTGCGCGCTCGGCGATCAGGCCGCGCTGGCGAGGATGAGGGCGCGCATCGAGGGCGAGAGCGACCCCTTCGAGGGCGCAGCGGGCGGCCGGCGCGAGGCGACGCTGCGGATGATCACGCGCTGCGCGCGCTGACGCGGCGATGGCGATGGCGATGGCGATGGCGATCAGACCTCGATCGACGCGAGCGCCTCGAGCGCGAGCCCGACCGACCTGGGATCGGTGACCAGCATCGACGCCCACGTGCCGTCCTTCAGGCGGCGCGAGGCGATGGCGCTCGCGTGGCCCATGACCAGGGTCGTGATGTCGTCGCCGGCGACCAGCTCGGAGGCCTGGCTCGCGAGGTTGGCCGCCGAGGCCACCACGTCGCCGATCAGCGACTCGTCGACGCCCGGGTTGGAGTCGACCTCGAGGATGGCACCGTGCGCCGAGCACCGCGCCAGCACCACGGCGTCCTCTACCCGCGCCCGCACGTCGCACAGCTTCGTCCTGGTCGGCTGGGTCATGGTCGGATGTCCTTTCGATCGGCGCGCGCCAAGAGCAGCACCATGAGGGTCCTCAAGTCACCTTCCTGAGCGTCGGTCGCGAAGAAGCGGCCGCCGCGGAGCGCGACTGCAACCCATCCGCTCGCGAGCACTGCTGTCACGCCGCCACGCGCCAGTGCCGGGGCCGCGCGCGCAGCCAGATAGCGCGCGCGACCGAGCTCGGCTTCCCCGCCGCGGGTCGCGGCATGCAGGACGAGGCCCAGCGCGCTGCCTCCCACCACCACGGCACCATCGAGCGCGTGGTGGAGCGTCCACACCGCCTGCAGCAGATCGGGCGACTCGTCGGCGTCGTCGCGCGCGCGCGCCAGCCGCTGGACGCTCGCCTGCGACGCGTCCGTCAACCGGGCCCACGTTCGTTCCAGCTCGTCGCGCAGCGCGCGCTCCCGATCGTCGCCGAGAAGCGCATCCCAGGCGCTGCTCATGCCGCGTCCTCTCTCCGTGCGGTGCGGAGCGGTCTGCTCGCGACGGGATCGTCGACGGGAGCGGCGGCGCTTCGGCGTACCCCCACCGGCAGGCCTGCGCGGCGCGCCCATCCGCCCGCCAGCTCGTCGATGGCTCCCTCACGGGCGGGTCCGGGACCCTCGGGCACGAGGGGCGCGATGAATGCGCGCGAGGGGGCGAGCGCCCAGGCTGCCTCCAGCTCGCGCGGTACCCCGGGCCTGGTCGGGTCGACGCGGGTGAGCGCGATGCCGTCGAGACGGAGCCTGGCGTTGCGGGCCCGAAAGCGCGCGAGCTCGCGCAGCATCGGCTCCAGCGTCGGCGGGGCGGCCCGGTCCAGCGGGAGCAGGAAGAGGACGGAGTCGGCTCGCTCGATGAGCTCGCTCGCTTCGAACAGGCGCGGCGCGTCGACGACCACGAGGTCCCGCAGCGCGCTGACCGCGGGCAGGATTGCCCCCCAGCTCGCGCTGCGCTCATCGGAGGCGCGCGCGCGAGCCCACGCGAAGTCTGCGTCGTCGGCGACACCGATGCGATGCACGGGCCGCACGTTCGACGGCAGCACCTGTCCCGAGGTCGTGGCGCGGAGCGAGGCGTCGACGCCTTCGACGTCGGGACCCGCCGAGACATCGGCGCCGACCCAGGCGACGGTCCTGCCACCGCGCGCGAGCGCCGCGGCCAGGCCACGGGAGATCGTGGAGCGTCCGGCTCCCCCGACGAGTGACGTGACGACGAGGATCATGAAAGCCTTCCCTTCAGGAGCGCGTTCCGGCGGCCACGGCCTTGAGGCGAGCGAGCCGCGCGAGGTTGGCGCGAAGGAGACGTTCCTCGGGCCAGCGTGCGATGGCGCGCTCGAAGATCTCGCGGGCGAGCACCAGCTCACCGCGCGCGATGGCCTCGGCTCCCGCCCGCAGCGCGGTGTCGGGGGCGCCGAGCTCGAGGTTGGCGAGGCCTGCCAGGACCGAGTGCATGGCATCCTCCACCTCGACCGCGCCCAGCGCGGGCGCGGGCGGCATGGGC
>JAYTBL010000825.1:0-7613 GCA_043736975.1 Polyangiaceae bacterium | reverse complement strand
CATCCGCGTGGCGAAGATGACGGTCGCTGGCGCCGGCGGCGCCGCCGAAGGCTGAGGCCGCGGCTCCGCGCGATCAGCGAACGCGCTCGCACGTCGTGAGCTCACCGGAGGTGCTGGTGTCCGTGCACCACAGCACCTCGAACGGCTTGCCATCCTCGCCGGTGAGAACGAAGCCGGTGTGTAGCGAACCGCCTTGCAGGTTCAGCTCGCCAGCAGCGCTGACCCACGCGTCGACCGAGGCATCCTGGTCGGTGTCGGCCGCGCCGCCCACCGCGAGCTGCGCGGGCGAGGGCAGGGCATCGACGGTGGCGTAGCCGAGCTGGTCGATGGGCACGGTCTCGGTCGCGGCGCCGGCTTTCCGCGGCTCGACGCGGGGGGCGAGCGTGATCGTCTGCCCCGCGGCGGCGCGCACCGCGAGGGTGGCGGCGGTGGGCGCCGCCGCGGTGCCGAACGCGGCGTTGATCATGCGGACGCGCGCCTTGCCGGCGACCGTGCTGCGATCGTCGACGAACGCGACCAGCGCGCGACCCGCCACGCCCCCGTCGGCCGCGTCGAGCCCGACGATCGCGACCGTCGCGAGCTTGCCGGGATCGAGCGTGACGTCGGCGATCAGGAGCGGGCTCGCGCACGACGTCGAGCCGGGGGCCACGAGCGCGATGGTCAGCGGACCCGTGGCGCCGAGCGTGAGGTAGCGAGAGACGGAGCGGTAGCCCACGGCGCTCGCGCCCGCGTCGCCGCCCTCGGCGGTCGCGTCGCCGCCGGTCCCGCTGTCGTTCGCTCCGGCCTCGGCGCCGCCGTCACGCTTGGGGTCGCCGATGCCGCCGCCCAGCACCGGGCCCACAAACGAGGTGCCCTTGGCCGCGCGGTAGCAGAAGTCGACCGGGCCCAGATCCGCGGCGACGTGCGCGAGGCGCATGGTGGTGGCCGGGGCACCGGCGTCGGTCTTGCCGATCCCCGCCTCGGGTAGCGTGCCGCCGCCGCCGTCTTCGCCGGTGATCGCGCCGCCGCCGCCGCTCTCGGTGTCGCCGCAAGCGAGCGTGTACGAGCCCGCCGCCGCCGACGCCGCCGCCGCCGCCGACCGGAGCGCGATGGAGATGACCACGAAGCGAACGCGATGCGACGAGGACAAGGGCCTCATGGTAGCGCGGGCGCTTGCTTCGGTCGCGCCCTTCGGCGAAGGTCGTCGCGTGACCCCGGAAGAGATCAAGGCGCTACGGAAGGACCTGAGCTGTACCGCGAAGGAGCTCGCCAGCGCGCTCGGGCTGGAGCAGGTGACGGTGCTCGCCTGGGAGAAAGGCGATCTCTTCCCCACGAAGGCGTTCGTCGACAAGATGGCGGCGCTGCTCGCGCGCGGCCCCGCCGCCATCCCCAAGAAGGCGAAGGGCGCCGATCCGATGAAGGTCCTCGCCGATCCTGCCTTGTGGGAGCTGATGCGAAAGCTCGTCGCCAACAAGAAGCTCCGCGACGAGGTCGTGAAGCTCGCCGCCGCGTACCCGGATCCCGCGCAGGAAGGCTGAGCCTTCGCTCGTCGACGGCGACGCTTCCGCTGTCGCCCATCGCGATCGCGATCAGTCGTCCTGGTCGCCGTCGACGAGCTCGTGCTCTCCGTGGATCGCCCGCTGCTCTCCGCGCTCCTCGGCCGCCGCGGCCTCGACCTCGTCGTCTCCGGTGTCGCGCCGCGCGGCGTCGTCGGGGCTCTCGCCGAGCTCGTCCTCGAACGCGTCGCGCGACTCGTCGGAGAGCTCCGTGAACTCGCGGAGCGTGGGCAGATCCTTCAGCGACTTGAGTCCGAAGAACTCGAGAAAATTCCCGGTGGTGCCGTAGATCAGCGGCCGTCCGGGCTCGTCGCGCTTGCCGAGGATGCGGACGAGATCGCGCTCCAGCAGCAGCTTGAGCACGGGCCCGGTGTCGACGCCGCGCACGTCGTCGATCTCGGGGCGCGTGATCGGCTGCCGGTAGGCGATGATGGCGAGCGTCTCCACCTGCGCGCGCGTGAGGCGCACCGGCTTCTGCTTCGTGAGGTCGCGCACGAACGGCGCGAACTTCGGGCTGGTGCGGAACACCCAGCCGCCGGCGATCTCGTCGAGGTGGATTCCGCGCGTCGCGTAGTCCTGCTTCAGCTCGACCAGCAGCTCCCTCACCTGCTTCTGCTGCGCGTGCGCGAGCTTCGCGAGGTCGGGTGGCTTGATCGGGGCGTCGGAAGCGAACACGAGCGCCTCGAGCAGGCCGCGCAGGTGCTTGCGCTGGGCGAGGATGCTGTCGACCTCCGCCAGGTCCTCGCCCGAGGCGGCGACGGTCGGCGCGTCGAGGTCGTCGCGTCCGGGAAGCGGCAGCTCGCCGACCAGGTTGACGGTCATCTCGGCATCGAACTCCGAGGCGTCGCGGTCGACGCGGAACTCGATCGACTCGGAGCGAGGCGTCGAGTCGGGCGGCGTCGAGTCGGGCGACCCGAGCTCCTCGTGCGGGTCGTGCGCGCCGCGCTCGCTCTCGACGACCGGCAGTGAGGCAGTACTGGGCTTCTTGCGCTTGCTCACGGGTCCTGCTCGCTCTCGCTCGTGTCGCTCTCGGGCTCCGGCGTTTGCGGAGCGTGCGGCTCGTGCGCATGCTCGCGCGCGTGCGCCTCGGCTGCGGCGTCCGCCTCGGCGTCGGCCCTGGCCTGCGCCTCGGCCTTCTCCTCGTCGGTCGCGTTCACGTCCTCTTCCTCGAGGTTCACCTGCGCGCTGAACTCGACGAAGATCGGCGCGAGCGGATCCGCCTGGAGGAGGCGCGTCATCCGTAGCTTGGTCATCTCGAGGAGCGCGAGGAACGTTATGACGAGGTCGAACTTCGTCGAGAGGTTCGTGAACAAGTCCTCGAACTGCATGCGCCGGTGCAGGCGCAGCATGTCGACGAGCTCGTTGATGCGATCGCTGAGCGTGATCCGCTCGTGAACGACGTCGTGGGAGAGCTTGATCTTGCTCTTCTCGAGGACCGCCTGGAACGCCTCGACCAGCGAGAAGAGCGGCACCTGCGCGAGCGGCGCGATCCCGGTGTGGACGGCCTCCTCCACGGGCATGCCGCGGAAGAACACGTCGCGCCCCGCGACGCCGCGCGCGGCGAGATCGGCGCCCGCCTGCTTGTATTTCTGGTACTCGAGCAGGCGACGGATGAGCGCCTCGCGCGGGTCCTCCTCGTCCTCGGCCAGCGCGTCGTCCTCCTGGCCGGGCGGCGGGGCAGGGAGGAGCATCTTCGACTTGATGTGCGCGAGCGTCGCGGCCATCACCAGGTACTCGCTGGCCAGATCGAGGTCGAGCAGCTGGAAGACGGCGAGGTACTCGAGATACTTCTCGGTGACGAACCCGATCGGGATGTCGAGGATGTCGAGCTCGTGCTTCTGGCAGAGGTGCAGCAGCAGGTCGAGCGGGCCCTCGAACGTGGGCAAGGACACGGAATATCCCGTGCCTTCAGCGGCTGACGTGGTCATCCGCTCTCGATCGTTGGTCTCTGCAGAAGGCACGACCGGCCTCGCTTAGAGGACCCTGGCCGCGGCATCAAGAGGCAGGCCGTCGGTCGTGCATGGAAACCAGGTTTTTTGCGCTAGGATGAGACCGTGAACGAGGCGGCAAGCGCGCTGTCGAAGGTGTGTGCCGGGTGCGGTGCGCGCTACCCGAGCGATGCTCTCTTCTGCCCGATCGACGGCATGCCGCTCCAGAGCGCGGCCTCCGCGCAGAACAGCCAGCGCGAGTCCGAGGACGACCCCTACCTCGGCCAGGAGATCTCTGGCCACATCGAGATCCGCCAGCTCGTGGGCATCGGCGCGATGGGGCGGGTCTATCGCGCCTTCCAGAAGGGCATCGACCGCGATGTCGCGGTCAAGATCCTCCATCGCGAGCTCTCCGCGAACGCGCAGCTGGTCTCGCGCTTCACGCGCGAGGCGAAGGTCGCCTCACGCCTCCAGCATCCGAACGTCGTGCAGGTGCTGCTCGCCGGGCAGCTCCCCGACCGCGCGCTCTACATGGTCATGGAGTACCTTGAGGGCCTCTCGCTGCAGAGCGCCCTCGCCGCCGCGGGCGGAGCTCTGCCGCTGCCGAAGGCGCTCCACATCGCGATGCAGCTGTGCGAGGCGTCGGGCGAGGCCCACGCGGTGGGCATCGTGCATCGCGATCTCAAGCCCGAGAACGTGATGCTCGTCCGGCGCGGCACCGACCCCGACTTCGTGAAGGTGCTCGATTTCGGCATCGCGCGCATCAACTGGGGCGAGCAGTCGGTGGCGACCGCCGCGGGCCTCATCTTCGGCACCGCGCGCTACATCTCGCCCGAGGGCGCGCAGGGCAACGCGGTGGGCCCGCCCAGCGACGTCTATTCGATCGCCACGCTGCTCTACCAGATGCTCGCCGGGCGCACACCGTTCGAGGGCGATCAGGCGGTGGGGCTGCTCGTGCAGCAGATCCACGACGCGCCGCCGCACCTGAAGTCGATCCCGCGCGCCGAGTACGTGCCCGACCCGCTGGCTGACGTGATCATGGCGAACCTCGCCAAGGATCCGAAGCGCCGCGAGCAGGACGCGCGCTCGCTCGGCCACGCCATCGTGGACGCGGCGAAGCAATCCGGCCTCTCCCCCGACGACATCTCGCGCCCCATGCTGCGGCGCCAGCCGAGCGCGATGCAGATGGCGCCCACCGAGCGCACGAAGCAGCTCGAGCTGTCGCCCGAGCTCGCGGAGCGCCTCTCGCCCGACGTGCGCACGGCGCCGCCCGCGCGCGTCGAGTCGTCGCCCGCGCCGCGCGTGAACGGCACGCATCCGCCCACCAACCCGCCCACCCAGGGCGAGCGTCCGCTGATGGCCGCGACCGCCAAGTGGGAGCCGCCTTCGGAGTTCCAGGCGCGCCTCACCGAGGTCGTGAACGCGCGCGATCGTGCCTCGGGCGTCGTGCCTACCTCGCCGAGCTCGCGTCCTGCACCGGTGGCGCCCGGGTCGCGTCCGCGTCTGCCGTCCAGCGTCGACGAGACGCTCGACGACTCGAGCAACGAGCCGCCGTACGCGTCGATGCGCAACCCCGGCGCGTCCCCCGAGCCGGCCTTTCCGCGCGCCCCGGTCCCGGCCGCGGGCCGCCCCGCGACACGCCCGGCCGCGGAGAGCGCGCCGCGCACGATGCCGGGGGACGAGGAGAGCGCGCCGCGCCGCACCGACTACGCGGCCCCGGCCTCCGCGGCGCCGCCGCCGCCCGTTGCGGCAAGGCCCCTCGCCTCGGAGCCGCCGCCGCGGCAGGTTGCCCCGGCCAGGAAGAAAAAGGTCGACGCTGCGATCGAGGAGCCCGCCGAGCCGCGGAAGTCACGCGGCATCCTCTTCGTCGTGCTCTGCTTCGCCCTTGGCATGGGCATCGCGGGCGTCTGGGCGTGGAAGATGGGCAAGCTCGGCGGAGGTGACGGCGACGACGAGCGCTACGTCGCGCGCGCCACCGACGCCATGTTCAAGAACCGCTTCGTCGCGCCGCCCGGCGACAACGTGCGCGACATCACCGACGAAGGCCTGAAGAAGTGGCCGAACGACCACCGCCTCCTCGACGTGCGCATGCGCGCCGCGAACGAGCTCGTGTCGCAGGCGATGGTGCAGCGCACCGCCGGTGACATCGTGGAGGCGCTACGCCTCGCGCGGTCGGCCCACGAGCTCGATCCCAACGACGCATCGGCGAAGCGCCTCGTCGATCAGTACGACGCCGAGCTCGCGGCGTTCACCACGCCCACGTCGCCGCCGCTCAAGCCCGCCCCGCCAGGGCTCCCGCTGACGGCAGGCGTGAAGCCGCCGGGCCCGCCCTCTCCTGCGCCCGCCGCGAGCGCGACGGCGTTCAAGATCATCCTCGAGGCGAGCAGCGGTCAGCCGCGCCTCGGGCAGACTGTCGAGTTCACCGCGCGCGTCGCGCCCTCCAAGGGGACGTTCGAGAGCCCCGTCTTCGCCATCACCGGGCCAGGCCTGGGGAGCGGCGTGACCATGAACGCGCAGAGCCCGTCGCCGGGCGTCTTCAAGGCGAGCTTCGCGTTCCTCGAGGGCGGCCGCTTCGATGTCACGTTCGCGGCGCAGGCCGACGGCAAGCCGCTGAAGGCTGCGCGCACGCTCGTCGCGGGTGAGGCGCCGAAGCCTCCCGACCCTGGGCCTGGACCCGGGCCTGGACCCAAGCCTCCGACGCCCGCGCCGTCGTCCAGCGTCAAATGGATGTGAAGACGCTGCGGTTCGGCGTGGCGCTGGCCGCGATGCTCGTCCTTCCGAGCGCCGCGCGCGCCGACGATCCGCCGAACCCCAAGGTCGCGGGTCCCGATCCGAAGCTCCCCGCCTCCACCCCGACGAGGTCGGCCTCGGATGCTGCGCTCGCGCGCATCATCGATCGGCCGCACACCATCGCCGAGCTCGAGGCGGGCGTCATCGCGCTGCCCACGGCCCCCATCACCAAGGGCCAGGTCGCGGGCGATGGCCCGTGTGGCCTCAGCGTGTGCCGCGGTGACCTCACCTCCCAGGTCGGGCTCCACGTCCTTTACCGCTGGAACCGCTTGTTTGCGGTCGGCGCGGGGGTCATCTTCTCGCCGCTGCCCTCGACGGACACCGAGTACGGAGGGCAGCGCCAGCTGGCGCGTACGCACGCGCGAAGTTACCTCTTCATGGGCGGCGAGGGCCGCTATGTCCCGTTCCACTACAAGTTCCTCGAGGCCTGGGTGGGGGTCTCGGTGGGGGCGGTCGTCGTCGCCGACCGCTTCACGACCAACGCAGGAGACGCCGTGCCGACGATCATCGGCACGAAGGAAGTGACGATCCGCACGGAGGGGTTCGCCTTCGGCGCGCAGCTGGGCGGGAGCTACTACCTCAGCGAGAACTGGATCGCAGGGGTCAACTTCCGCGCCTATGGCTGGCTCCTCCCCGAGGCGCGGCGGTGCTCGTCGATCGGTGACTGCGCCACCCTGAGCGGGACGGTCAACGCCCTCGAGCTCGGCCTCACCATCGGCTACCGCCTGCCGCTCTGAGCTCGCGGCGCTTGCGTGTCCCGCGAATACCGCTAAGAACGGCCCGTGGCTGCGAAACACGACAACAAACACGCGCGCGCGAACATGTGGGTGACCCATCAGAACCTGGCGGCCCAGAAGGGCGGCCGGCCCGGGTACCAGTTCAAGGAGCGCAAGACTCCGTTCGTCGTCAAGCCCCCGCCTCCCGCGCCGACCCCCGTCGCCGCCGCTCCCCCCGCCCCCCCCGTGCCCGCCGAAAAGTCCTAGAGCGGCGAGCGAGCCGCGGTCGCGACGAGGGCCGCGAGGCGCTCCAGCACCACGGCGACGATCGCAAGGAGCCCGATCGCGCGCAGCGGCGCGAGCAGCGCGTGGACCTGCGCCGGCGATGCGGCGCGGGCCACGAGCGCGAACGCGAGCTCCAGCACCACCGCGGCCGCGAGCAGTGGGCCGCCGAGCGCGATCGCGAGGCCGACCCCCGCGACGATGTCGTGGGCGGCGCGGAGCAGCGGGTCCGCGGGAAGCGTGTACGTCGCGAGCGCGCCCGCCGCGCGCGCGGCGCCTCCGGTCGCCAGGAACACGACGCTCGCGAAGAGCGAGAGCAGGACGCCGAACGAGGATGGCTTGCCTTCCACCGTCGCCAGCCC
>JAYTBL010000824.1:0-7615 GCA_043736975.1 Polyangiaceae bacterium | reverse complement strand
CCGACTCTTCGGTGCCGGACGCCCCGGTGCTCGACGGCAACCCGGGGACGAGGCTGCGGACCGTCACGTTCGAGAACGGGAAGCTGACCGGCGCGCTCGGCGCCGACACCGAGCTCGGCACGCCGGGCCTCCAGAGCTTCCCCAGCGCCCTCGCCGGCAAGTACTCGGCGTCGCTCTCCGTCGGCGACGGCCTCGAGGTCGCCTTCGGCATGTCGCTCAACGAGGTCTTCGTCACGTTCCTGATCGCGCTCGACGGAAACGTCTCCGCGAAGGGCTTGTTCCTCCGCCTCGGCGCGACCAGCATGGGCGGCGCGAACCCCGTCGACCTCGAGCTGTCGGGGGACCGGAGCCGCGCCCTCCAGGCGAAGGTCGGCGCGGTGAGCTTCGGGCCTGCGGGCGCGCTGAGCGCGGGCACGACCTACCGCGTCGGCGTGCACGCGCAGATCCTCGGCACCTTGACCAAGGTCGAGGTCTTCCTCGCGCCGAAGGGGCAGGCGTTCTCCGCGCCCATCGTGAGCGGCGCCGCGAGCGGCAGCGCCGCGCTCTCGTCGCTGCGGGTCGGCGCGTTCCAAGGCGACAACGTGCAGTGCACCGTCGACGACATCTTGGTCGACCGCGCCTCCATGCCGGCGCCCTGATCCGCGCGTCAGGCCGACGTGGTGATGCCGAGGGTGGCTTCGCGCGTGAGCTCGAGACGGATCGCGGCGTCGAGCCAGGCGCGGGCGCTCGCGGCGTCGTTCGTGCGGAGGGCCTCGGCGAGCACGCTCACGCGCCGCGCCGCGCCTTCGAGGCCCACCGCGCCCAGGGAAGCGGCGGCGGATGAGGCGCGCTCGTCGAAGCCGGGACGTAGTCGCGAGAGGCCGTCGTGCAGCGCCTCCTCGAGCAGCGCGTTCGCCTCGTGGAGCGCGCGACGGATCGGCGAGGTGGTGCCCGACGGCAGCTGAGGCAGCGTCTCGACGAAGCGCGAGCCGGTCTCGAGATCGGGCACGAGCACGCGATCGGTGACGATGGCCGTGGGATCGAGCTCGAGCCCGAGCGGGCCGAGACGCACCTCGCCGGCCACGAAGCGCGGGCCCGGAGCGTCGCCGAGGGCGCGCGCCAGCACGTCGAGCGCGTGGGGACCGGTGCGCGCGTGGCGGCGCACGAGATGAACGATGTTGCCGTTGCCGTCCCCCAGGATCGCGACCAGCTCCTGATCGCCAGGGCGATAGGCGAGGCGCTGCACGTTGCCGGGTCCGATCGCCAGCACGCGCATTTGCGAGGCGAGCACGCGCGGCCGCAGGAGCGCGGGCGGCCGCAGTCGCAGGTCCTCGGCGAGGGCGCCGAACTCGTGCACCAGCAGGCTCGCCGGGAGCGAGCTCCAGTCGCCGGAAGACGGCGCGACCGACGTGAGCCCAGCGCGCGAGGCGCTCAGCGTGAGCGTGTGGTTGGCATGGCGCTTGGCGGCGCGCGTGACGAGCTGGCCGCGCGCGAGCGTGCCGAACGTGATGCGACCGGTGATCGACCGACGCGCGAGCTCGGGCCCTTCCTCGGGCTCCTTGTCGGCCGCGGTCTCGAACTTGCGCGAAGCGACGAGCACCACGCCCGAGTCGGGATCGGCGAGATAGACGCTGGCGAGCCGGGTGCGTTCGTCGGCCTCGACGCGCGCGCCCAGCGAGACGAGCCGGAGATGATCGAGCGGCGTCTCCGGCGCCTCGTCGCTGCCGAGCACGAAGCGCCGCGGGAGGCGACCGCCCTGGCGCGCTGCGGTGGCGCGCGCCGCGAGGCTCGCCAGGAGGAACGCGACGTCGGCGGTTCGGTAGCGGGCGCTGCGCGCACGGTACTGCTCGAGCGCGATCTCCAGATCGTCGACGAGGGTGCCGGGCCAGATCGACTGCCCGGCCTCGAGCGCCACGCGCACGCGGGCAAAGCGCACCTTCTCCGCCGCGCCGAGGTGCGCGACGCCCTCGCCGATCACGTGCTCGGCGAGCCGGATGGCATCGTCGAGCGCCGCGTCTCCAGGGGGAGCGCCGCTCGCGCGCGCGGGCTCGAGCTCGACGCTGCAGGGCAGCGCTGCGCCTTGCGCCTCCGCGCGACGGAAGGCCCACGCGGCGACCACCACGTGCTCGCACGCGAGGGAGGCGTGACAATCGCAGCGCGCATACGCGAGATCGCGCGGGACGTGGAAGCGCACGGCGCACGTCGGGAGCTTCGCGACGGGGGTGGCGCCGCCCTCGAGCTCGGCCACCACGCCCGCGCGCACGAGGGCCTGCGCGCGCGTGAAGAGTCGCTTGCCCACCAGCGCGGCGAGCTGCGCATCCTCGAAGCACGCGGGCGACCATGGCGCGGCGGGGGCGGGCGTGCTCTTCGGCGGTGCCGATGCGGCGTGCCACGCCGGGTACGCGAGCACCACCGCGATGCGGTGGCGACAGACCGTGGTGGCGCCGCAGCTGCACGGCGCATCGCGCAGCAGCACGTTCGCGGGTATCTGGGTGACCACGCCATCGGCGAAGCGACCCGTCACCACGCCCGCACCGTCTTCCTCGAGCGCTGGTCCCTGACCGGCCGCGATCTCACGCTGCGCGCGCTTCACGAGCCCGAGGTTGGCGAGCGCGGCGACGCTCGCCGGCTCCAGCGCGAGGAGATCGGCCCTCACGGCCGCACCTTCTCGGCGATCCAGTTGACGAGCTCGCCGGGCGTCATCGCGCCCACGTGCGCGCCGACCTGCACCAGCCGCCGCGCCAGATCGCGATCGTAGGAAGGGTTTGCCGACTCGTCGAGCGCCGCGAGGCCGAGCACGGTGGTGCCTTGATCGCAGAGCGCCTTCACCCGCGATACCAGCACGTCGGGGCTTGCACCCTCGAAGAAGTCCGTGATCAGCACCACGATCGAGCGCCGCGGCGACTCCAGCAGCGTCGCCCCGTAGGCCACGGCCGTGCCGATGTCGGTCCCGCCGCCGAGCTGGACCTTCATGAGCACCTCCACCGGATCGGTGACCTGCTCGGTGAGGTCGACGACGCTGGTGTCGAAGATGCAGAGATGCGTGCGCATCCCGGGCAGGCCCCACAGGCACGCGGCGGTGACCGCGGCGTGGATCACCGAGGAGAGCATGCTCCCGCTCTCGTCGACGAGGAGCACGATCTGCCAGCGCTCGCAGTGCTTGCGCGATCGAGAGAAGAAGATCGGCTTCTCGATGAGGAGTCGCTGCTTGTCGCGATCCCAGCGCCCGAGGTTGGCCCTCACGGTGGCGGGGGCGTCGAAGTTCTTCGCCAGCTTGTGGAGCGATCGGCGGCGCTGCTTCGTGCCCGAGAAGCTGCTGCGCACGGTGCGAGCGAGCTTCTCGATGAGCTCCTTGACCACCTTGGCGACCAGCTCGCGCGCCATCGCGAGCACCACCGGGTTCATGAGGTGCTTCGAGCGGAGCACCGCCTTGAGCAGCGTCTCGTTCGGCTTCACCCGGGCCAGCACCTCCGGGTTCGTGACCACCTCGTGGATCTGGTAGCGCTCGATGGCGTCCTGCTCGAGGCGCTCGATGGTCTCCTTGGGGAAGAGGCGGTGGACCTCGTCGAGCCAGTCGGGCACCGAGAGCTGCGAGTCGTCGAGCGAGCCCGAGCGATCGCGCACGTCGCGCTCGCGGAGGCCGGGATCGCGATCGTAGAGCCACCCCAGCGCAGCGTCGGCCGCGAGGTCGGCGCTGTCGAGCGCGCCACCGGCGCCGAACCCCGTGCACGCGCCGCTCCCCAACATGAGGCGCCAGCGCGCGAGCGCGGCCTCGTGGTCGGCGCCGCTCACGGCGTGGCCTTTCCCGGACCGTCGAGCGCATCCCACAGGCCGTAGCTGCGGGCGAGGGCCTCGGCGGCGGCGTCGAGCTTCATGCCGGCCATCGTCACGCCCGGGTTCACCGCGAGCTTCGTGAGCGAGCGCACGTCGCCGTCGCCGCTGGCGTCGTGCACGGCCAGGACCTTCCGCGCGATCTGCTCCTTCTCGCGCGGCGGAAAATACGAGAACGCGAGGCGCAGCGAGGGGATCGCCACCAGGAAGTCATCGCGGGTCATCGGCGCGACCGACTCGTCGACGACCCCCAGCAGCGTCGCGGAGTGGAGGACCTCCTCGCGGGCCAGCGCGAAGAGGCCGGTCAGGAAGTCGCCGAGGATCTCGGGGCGCGCGCTGCCTCGCAGCGCCGCGGCGGCCTGCGCCTCGTCGACCTCGGCGCGCGTCGACCACAGGAACCCGAGCGAGGCGCCGCGAATCGCCGGCGGCGCCGCGGGATCGGCGGCCCGCCGACGCATCACCGCCTCGGCGCGCGGCGCATCGACCCCGAGCTGCGGCCCGCCGAAGCGCAGCGCATCGCGGAGCGCCAGCGCGCCATCGACCTCGGCGGCGCCGGCGTTGCCGTCGATGCCTTCGAAGAGCCAGAGGCCGCGCTCGAAGGCGGCCTCGATGGTCTCGCCGAGGATGGTCGCGCCGGTGGTGTCGAGCAGCTGACCATGCTTGTAGAGTGCAAGTAGTTGGCCGAGCGCGCCGCCCAGCTCCCCGAAGTTCGGCTCGATCCCCGCCACCCGTCGCACCTCGCCGAAGAGTCGATCGGTCAGCGTGGCGATGCCCACCAGCGCCGCCTCGCCGAGGATCGCGGCGAGATCGCGGATCCCTCGGGCGCTTCGCACGCCTTCCTCGAGACGCGCCGCCGCCGCGCTCTCCAACGTAGCTCCGTACGCCGACGCTTCGATCAGCGCCGACTCGGCATCGAAAACGGCGCTGATCCGCCACTCCTCGCTGAGCTCGGTCTCGGCGCGCGCGAGCGACGGCTCGCGCGTGAGCTCGAAACCCGGGATCCTCAGCACCCGCAGGCGATGCAGCACGCGGCTCCGCCCGAGGCCGGCGGCAGAGGCGAGCGGGATCACCACCAGCGCTGCCACGCGCTGGGGCACGATGCCGGCGCGCTCCAGCTGCTCTGCGACGTCGGCCACGAGCGGCGGCTGAGGCGTGCCGCGCGCGAGCCTCCCGACGCGCTCGCCGGAGAAGGCCGCGACCATCTCGACCAGCATGGGATCGGTGCCGCTCGCCAGCGTGCCGCGCCGGTTCCAGGGCAACGGCGCATCGAGCGCGTCCTTCACGATCGCGGCGGCGAGTCCGTCGAGCACGTCGATGCGCGCGAGCTCCGCGTGACCGCGTAGGGTCTTGAGCCCGCTCGCGAGCGTGAGCGCGGCGATGGCGTCGGCGGGGGAGACGCGCTGCTTCTTGCGCCGCAGATGCTGGATGGTGTCGAACAGCATCGTCTCGCCGGCCTCGCCCGCGCCGCGCTCCCAGACGCGCTGGTAGAACTCCGGCGAGGGCATGCCGGACTCGTAGCCCACGAACGAGTCGAGCCGGTGGAACGAGTACGGCACGAGGTAGCTGCCGAGGCGCGCCAGCCCCTCGCGCGTGGGCGTCTCGGGCCGCAGCGGCTCGGTGAGCGCCTGCCACGCGGTCTCGAGCGCCGGCGCGTGGTAGCCGCCGCACACCACCACCACGTCCAGATCGCCGGCCTCCTGCATCGCCCAGGCGATCCAGCGGCTCATGTAGCGCTCGCGCTCACGATCGCGGTCGCCCGGGTCATCACCTTCGCGGAGCTCGCGGAAGTACGTCGAGAGGCGCAGCGCGAGCACGTCGACGGCGAGCGGCTGCTCGAAGAGGTGGTCCCAGAGCGCGTCGGTGTCCTCGATGCCCATGCGCTCGCAGAGCAGCCGCATGCGGTCGCTGGCGCGGCTGTGGCGATCGGAGTAGCGGTTCTCCACCTCCGCGAAGGCCTTGTCCCAGGCGGGGAGATCCATGAACAGGCTCTCGGCGCGCGTCTCGCGGGCGGTCTCGAGCGCCACCCACTCCGGCGAATACGCGCAGAACGGCGACCAGCTGGCGTGGTGCACCTCTTCTCCCGAGGCGTAGCTGAAGATCGCGATCGGCAGCTCGTGGCCGAGGAGCAGCTCGTCGATGCGGCCGTTCATGTCGCTCGGGCCCTCGATGAGCACGAACCGCGGGCGTGCCTCACGGATGGTGTGCGCCACCAGGCGCGCACACGAGGGGCTGTGATGCCGCACGCCAATGATGTGGAGCGTGCCCACGTTCACCCGGGGATCTTGTGGCGCGCCTCGTAGTAGGCCTTCCAGTGTGGCCCCTCGCGGCGCGAGACGCGCTGCTCGAAGTAGCGACGAAGGCGCTTCAGATCCTCGTCGTTGCTCTTCACGGCGGCGCCCACCAGGCACTCGACCACGTCCGATGCCGTCGGCGCGTCGCCCAGGAAGAACCCGCGCACCCCCACCGCATGCGCCACGCTCACGGCCTCGGCGGTGCTCATCGCGGTGGAGAGTCGCTCCATGGCCTGGCCGTCGGCGGTCTCGCCGGCGCGCAGCTCGCGGAACGTGGTGACCAGCAGCTCGAGGATGTCGTCGGAGAGGGGCTTGGAGACGCCGGAGCGTACCAGCGCGCGCGTCGACTCCTCGCGCACCAGCGCGATCTCGGTCTTCATGTCGGGGATGGGGAAGACGGTCTCGAAGTTGAAGCGCCGCTTGAGCGCGGCACTCATCTCGTTGACACCGAGGTCGCGCGTGTTCGCGGTGGCGATGACGTTGAAGCCGTCCTTCGCGAACATCATCGAGGCCTCGCCGTCGAGCTCGGGGACCGCCAGGACGCGATCGGAGAGCGCGGCCAGCAGGGAGTCCTGGACCTCGAGCGGGCAGCGCGTGACCTCCTCGAAGCGCACCACCGCCCCCTCTTTCATCGCCTGGTAGAGCGGCGAGGGAACGAGCGCGCGTGTGGTCGGGCCCTCGGCGAGGAGGAGCGCGTAGTTCCACGAGTACTTGATGTGATCCTCGGTGGTGCCCGCGCTCCCCTGGATGGTGCGCGTCGAGCAGCCGCTGATCGCCGCCGCGAGGAGCTCCGACAGCAGGGACTTCGCGGTGCCCGGCTCGCCCACCAGGATGAGGCCGCGGTTCGTGGCGAGCGCTACCATCGCGCGATCGACGAGCGAGGGGTTGCCCACGAACTTGCGGCGGACGCCGGCCTTCTCGTCGCCGAGGATGAACGAGCGCACGGCGCGCGGCGAGAGGCGCCAGCCTGGCGGCCTCGGCGCGTCGTCGCTCTTCGCGAGCTTCACCAGCTCGGCCTCGTAGGTCACCTCGGCAGGCGGCCGCTGCATCGTCGCGTCGCGTTTCATGCCGGTGACGTTACCGCACCCACCGCCCGGAGATCCGCTGCCACCTCGGCGAGAAAAATGGCCCCTGGTTCCCCGCTGAAGGCGAGGGATCGCGGCGTCTGCAGGGGGTTCAGGCGCGGGTCGCCGGCGTAGATGCCGGGCTCGAGCTGGAGCGCTACGCGGAGCGTTCCCGCCTCCTTCTCGACCTGGTCGACGATGCCGCCGTCACCCACCGGCCCGCGTCGCCAGCCGCGGCGCTCGAGGCCGAGGAGCTTCAGGCTGTCGACGGGGGTGAATCGCTCGACGTCGGCGCGCGTGATGCTGCGCGGGACCTCGCGGCCCACCTGCGGGAACGGCTGGAGGACCTCGTACTCGGAGAGCCGCTCGCCCCACGCCGCGACCGCGGCGACCGAGATCTCGAGCGGGTGCAGCACCCCCACACGCGCGCCCTCGGGCAGCTCCAGGGCC
>JAYTBL010000823.1:0-3071 GCA_043736975.1 Polyangiaceae bacterium | reverse complement strand
TCGGTGCGAGCGCTGCGAGGAACCAGGGGGTCAGCTTCATGCGTGTCTCCGGACGGGGCAAGGGGTCGAGCGGGGGAGGAGAATGACCGCACGCTTCGACGATAAACCTAGTCGCTCCACGCGGTCGAGTCCCGTCTCCGAGGGATCCCGAGGCGCGGCGTGTCCCCTCGCCCACGGCGCGCGCGGGCCCGGAGACGCGACCTGCCGGAGCCGAGCTGCGGCCGAGACGCAGAAACTGGCCGAATCGCTTTCGTTCGCGATGTCGCTCGGATGCGCGCGCACATGGAACGTGACGTGCGAAGGGCTATGTCCGAATTGCGTTGATCAAGTCGGGCCCATCCCGATAGAAACTTTACCCGACCCCTGGGATGTCGTAGCTTTGCTTACATGTAGGATGCATCTCGGCTCGAAATGCCTCCCGCTCCCATCCCCCGCTCCCATCCCCCCCCGCTCGACCCCCTCGCCCCGTCCGGAGACACCACGCATGAAGCTGACCCCCTGGTTCCTCGCAGCGCTCGCACCGATTGCCGTCGCCGGTTGCTCGGGTGCGCTCATGGGCCATGTGGCTGTGCTCGCGGTCGCGATCGGGATCTTCGTGGGCACGCTCTCGCTCGGCCGCCAGTCGCCAGTCACCGACGGCAAGGCCATCGTCACGCAGCTCGAGACCCCCGTCGACAAGACCGCGTGAGCCTGGTGCGCCTCGTTCGCGCGGCGCTTCTCGGGCTCGGGCTCGCCTTCGCTGCGGCGTGCAACAGCCCCGGAATCACGACGCGTGGCGGCCCGCCGCCGCCCGACCCCCATCGCAGCACGCCATCGACGAAGCCGACGACGAGCGCGTCGACGCGTCCCACGACGACGCGTCCCACGACGACGCCGCCGGCCGGGACCTCGACCTTCGCCCCTGCCCCGTCGCCGAATCCGCTGCCGCCGCCCCCCCCTCCTCCGCCCTGACATCTCGTGCGCGGATCCAGTATGGTCCTCCCGAATGGCTCGTGAACGCCTCAAGACGCTCGACGAGTTCACGCTCGCCGACCTCGAGGCGGTCCGGCTCCTGCTCCGCGGGGATTCGGTCATCGACTGGCACCGGCTGAATTTCGCCGACGCCGAGGAGATCGGTGAGTTCCTGTTCGCGCAGGAGTTCCATCCCGACGAGAACGCCGATCGCGCACGCATGAACGCGATCAAGGCGGAGGCGATCAGCTACCTCCGGCGGCACTTCGAGTACCCGATCCCCAAGCCCGTCGAGCAGGCGTCGATCGAGGATCTGTTCGCGCTCGCGACCAAGAGCGGCCACCGCCAGACGTGCGCCTGCACGATCCTGAAGTGCATGCACATCATCCATCACCTCGATGGGCGTGAGCTGCTGTTCATGCTGCCGATGTCGGATCAAGAGATCTTCCACCTCGTGGAGGAGAAGGTCTACCGCGTGATCGGCAGCATGCTCGCCGAGGGATTCCCCATCACCGAGTTCGTCGGCGGTCGGAAGAACAAGGACTCGCTCTACACGAAGCTGCTCTCGAAGCGCGAGGCGGTCTCCGCGCAGATCTTCGACAAGCTGCGCTTCCGCATCGTGACACGCGAGCGAGACGACATCTTCCCCATCGTCCAGTACCTGCAGAAGAAGCTCTTTCCGTTCAACTACGTCATCCCCAGCCAGAGCATCAATTCGATCTTTCAATTCAAGCGGTACTGCCAGCAGCAGGACCACCTGAAGTCGTACCTCGCGGAGATGCAGGCCGGCGCGGACGAGGACTACACGCCGAGCGACAACGTCTTCTCCGCCGACAACTACCGGGTCATCCACTTCGTGGTCGACATGCCAGTGCGCCTGCCGAGGAAGCTCCTCGAGCGCGCGCCGTCGAGCGCATGGGCGCTGGGGCCGGTGGTGTTCGTCATCTGCGAGTTCCAGGTCATCGACCGCGTGACCGAGCAGGCGAACGAGCAGGGCGAGGCCTCGCATGCAAAGTACAAGGACCGCCAGAAGAAGGCGGTCATCCGCCGGCTCCAGCTCGGCATGCGCGAGATGAAGAAGGCGGTCACCGCTCCGCGCCCCACGCGCGACGACCCGCCGCCCCCCAGCGTCCGCCCCCCGCCGCAACCCGAGCGCAAGCGCCCCGGCGGCCCCCGCAGCTCCCGCTAGTCCGCGCGCATGAAGCGCAGGATCACGGGCATGAAGAACAGCACCGTGCACACGACGAGCACCGCGATGTTGATCGCGATGCCGAGCCGGAACGTCCGCGGGTCGTAGACGGTGAGCGCCGCCTCGTAGAGCGGGACGTCGGGCGAGCGGCGCCGGCGCAGGGACTCGAGGTCGCTGCGCAGCTCGAGCTGGCGGAGGAGGACCTGAATGGCATACTTCGGCGCGCGCCAGATCTCCGACGGTGGATCGGGGTACTTCGCGATCACCGCCGCGGCCGTGGGCCGGGACGGCGGCATGGGCGCCGGCGCCTGCGAAGCCGCTGGGTAGCCCGGGCCCGAGGCCGGGTTCTGCGAGCGCGGCCCGCTCTCGTTCATCGTCGGGGCCAGCGACCGCTGCGACGACGGTACGACCGGAGGGATCGACCGCTGCGAGGAGGACGCGGGCGGCGGAGGGAGCGCGGGAGCAGGCCCGCTCGTGCGGCTCGCGGATGGCGGAGCGAACGACAGGTGGGGCACGACCGGCCCGCCCGACAGAGGGGCCGAGCGTCCACCGGGCGGGGGCGCGCTGAGCGCGGCCGGCGCGCCAGACCGGAGCGCCGTCGCGCTCCCCGATGGCAGATCGAGCTCGAGCGCACCGCCCTCCGCTTCGTCGGCAAACGGATCCTCGAAGTCCATGTTGCCGCTGTCGTAGCTGCTGGCGCCGCCGCCCATCCCGCCGGTCTGGCTTCCCTTCTCCAGATCGAGCGATCCGAGGCCGGGACCGTCATCGTCGAAGTCGTCACCGAGCGTGCGGCTCATGCTTCGAGAATACGGAAAACGCGGGGGGATCGCTTCGCTTTTCGAATGGGTTGGGCTAGGGTTCGCGCGCTCATGCGACTCTACAGCGCCAAGGTTCCGTCGATCGCGCAGGAGGTAGTGCGCACCCTCCTTTC
>JAYTBL010000822.1:0-3073 GCA_043736975.1 Polyangiaceae bacterium | reverse complement strand
ACAGGTCGTTCTTGTGCGAGCTGAGCGAGGCCTGGCTCGTTCCGAGCCGCCAGTCGTTCTCGGTCCCGGTGGGCGTCCACGCCGCGCGGTTCACGCCGATCGATCGGGAAGTGGAACGCAATGAAGCGCCGCAGCGAAGGCGGCGTGTCGGCGCGCGCGGTGCGGTCGCCGGTGACGGTGGACTCGAGGAACGGCAACGCGAGGAGCGTTCCGGCGCCCATCAGAAACTTGCGTCGTTGAAGCTTCGTGCTCATGAGAGTGCCTATTCCCCGCCGCGGCGCGTGCGGAACGCGTCGCTATGGACGATGTCGATGATGAGGTCGCGCGTGCGGTGCACGCCGCGCGCGAAGCCGCTCGTGAGGTCGGCGAGGCGGGTCGCGTCGTACGCCTTCGGCACGCCCCCGAGCGCGTAGGTGTAGAGCTTATGCGTCGCGCAGCGCTCGAAGCGTGGATCGGCCTTCAGCGCGCTCGCGAGCTCGCCGGCGCCGTCGATGGCCTGACCGCCGGGCAGGACGCCGCTCGCGTCGATGGGGAGGCCCTGGTCGAGCTCGCGCCATCGTCCAATGGCGTCGTAGTGCTCGAGCGAGAAGCCGATCGGGTCCATCTGCGTGTGGCAGGTGGTGAGGTCCGCGTGGCCACGGCGGTCATCGTGAGGATGCTCGCCTGCGTAAGGAGCCCGCCACGGTGGCTGTTCGGCGGGAACGTGACGCGCACCGGCGTGTTGCCGTGGACACCCGCCACGTCGTAGAACGTTGCCATGCGCTCGTCGAGGAAGCTGAACGGCGCGTCGAGGACGTCGGTGAGGCGCTGGTCCTCGAAGAGGAACGAGCTCAGGAATGCCATGGTCTCGTGGCCCATCGACGTCCGCAGCGCGTCGTCGAACGCGGAAAAGATCGTCGGATCTGGCGCCACCGTCGCCAGCGTGTGGAGCAGCTACTGCGACGCGAAGTTGTCGACCCGCGCGTTCGCGCGAGGATCCTTCAGCATGCGGCGCACCTGCATGTCGAAGGTCGCTGGCTGCGAGAGCTTCTTGGTCTCGGCATACTCGAAGAGCACGTCGTCCGGCATCGAGCTCCAAAGGAAGTAGGAGAGGCGACTCGCGAGCTCGTAGTCGTCGAGCGCGTGCGGCTCCTTCGAGGTCGGGTCGGCGTCCATCTCGATCTTGATGAGGAAGCTCGGCGAGAGCAGCGCCGTCTTGACCGCGAGAGGGATCCCGGCCGCGAAGGTGAGCCCGCTCGTCTCGGCGTCATGCACGAGCTCCACGAGCCGGTTCACTTCCTCCGCCGTGACCGCCCGACGCCAGGCGGCCGCGATCTGCTCGGCGGCGGCGTTTTAGCCCTCGAAGAGCAGCGGGCTCATGGTCAGCGCATCGGCGACGTTCGTGAAGCCTTCTGCGCCGTCGTCGGGAGGGAACGCGCTCGAGTAGTGCTTGGTGGTGCCGACCAGGTCGCGCGCGTTGTTGTCGAACTCGGTCCCGTTGAGCCGACGGATCGTCACCGTGCCCACGTCGTTCTCGAGGCCTGGAGAGGCGCCACCGCCCGGCGCGTCGTCCGTCTCTTGGGCGCCCGGCCCGATCCGCGGGGCGGCCGCGTCGCCGGTGCTGCACGCGGCCGACGTGAAGAGGAGGAAGCCGAGCGCGGCTCGGTGCCAGCGGAACGTGCACCGTCGAGAGTCGCTCATCGCGTGGGCTCGATGCACTTCGCGGTCCACGCCGCTTCTCCTCACATCGTCAATTCTCAGGCGGCCTGCGCCACCTCCGTGACCGCGTACGTCCACTGCTCGACCAGCTTCCTGGGAAGGCCCACGACGCACGAACCACGTTCCAGTCCGCCTCGACGTCGAGGCTTCGTCGTCCCGCTGACACCGGGGGCTCGCGCCGCGCCACGACCCTGACGCTTTCGTAGGCGCTTCGATGGGCGGTCCCCCCAGATCGACCGCCGATCGTCGGCACGTTGACGAAATGCGCCCTTCCGCAGGCCTTCAGGGGCTCCCGGGCGTTGGTACGCCGGATGCTCAAGCACTCACCATGATGAGCATGATGCCGGGTGCGCTACCCCAGTGCGACTCGAACGTGGACACGATCCTCACGCTGCCCGAGCAGACGGGCTCTCTCGCTATCGCCGACGCGTGCCGCTCTTCGGCGCTCGCGTTCCTCAACGAGTCGGACCGTTGGGGGAAGGCGGAGCTGGCCATGTGGCTGATGGGTCCGTACGCCCAGCTCACCCAGTACGTCGCGCCCCTCGCGCAGCGTAAGAGCGGTGAGTACGTCGCGCGCCCGGTCCCGCTGCTGCGCGAGATCGACGTGCGCATGGTGGAGCGCGTCATCCGCAGCGCGCAGGACGAGGTCGCCGCCACCCTGCGCCGCGTGAACGACGTGGAGGCGAGCGCGACGTTCGCGTTCACGATGATCTCCTCGGGCTTCGTCGCCCGCTGCGAGGATGCCGGCCGCGTCGCTGGCTGGGTGCCCACCTCGGACGCGCGCCGCCTCGCCGACCGCGTGCTCTCGCTCCTCGCCGTCGACTACCTCACGCGGCCCACCGACTACGAGACCGAGCTCGCGGTCTGCACGCAGTGCCGCACGGTGCAGTTCGACGCCGCCGCCCGCATGCGCGAGATCTGCTCGCGGCACGGCAACAGCATGTTCGTGCCCCGGAGTCGTCGTGATACGATGCCCTACACGCCGGAGCGCGCATGACCGCTGCCCTCCGCCTCGTCCCCGACCTCGACGCGCGGCCGACCTTCCGCCCCTCGGCGCGCCCCACGCTGGCGCCGAGCCTGGTCCCGACGCTCTACCCCCGCGGCGTCCCCACGCTCCCCGCCGCCCGTCAGACCGAGTCGCCCACGACCCAGCGCAGCGCGACGGTCCACCCGCGGGTGGAGACCGCGGCGCGCGAAGAGGCGCAGAACCTCCTCGCCGTGATGCGCATGAACGCCCAGTTCCTTGCCGACCTCCTCGCGGACTCCCCCTCCATGGTGGCTCGCGAGGCCCTCGACGAGCTCCAGTCCGGCATCGCTCGCCTCGAAGCCCGCTTCTCTTCCTCGCGCTGACTTCTCTTTCGCGTCCCTTCGCTTC
>JAYTBL010000821.1:0-7627 GCA_043736975.1 Polyangiaceae bacterium | reverse complement strand
CACTCTCGAAAGGCTCTCCCATCATCATGCGTCGCTGCTCGCTCCTCGCTCCTCGCCCTCGCTCTCTTCTCCACTCTCGCGGTTGCCACGGGCTGCTCCGCGACCACGTCGAACGATCCGTCGATCGACCCCCGCGACGAGAGCGCGCAGGGCGCCGCCGCGAACGGCGACCCGAGCGCGAACGGTGACCCGAGCGCAAACGGCAATCCCGTCGCGCACGCGCCGATCGGCGTCATCGACGCGCCTGGCGGCGCTCCGTCGCCCATCACCGCGCCCCCGCCCGACGCCGCACTCCGACGAGATCAGCGGCGCTCCGCAGGCCGACGGCTTCACCACCTTCGTCGTCGCAGCGCGCAACAAGGCGCCGATCGTCCTCCGCACGCTCACCAAGAACGTGAAGGCGCTCGCGAATGGATTCTCGGTCGCGGGCGACCTCACGCTCCAGACGCCGCTCGGCCCGATGACCCTCGCCAACGGCAGCCTCGTGCTCGAGTGGGCGCCCGATCACAACGACGGCATCAAGCCCCTGCGCGGCGACGTCGACGTGTCGTTCCCGAAGCTCGGCGCGCTGTCCGACTTCGTCGATCCCCCGGTCCACGCGAGCATCGGCGAGGACCTCGGCGCGAAGATCACCGCCACCGATCTGCCAATCAACGCCGACCGCCCCTACCTCTTCTTCGATGTCGGCGCGGGCTTCAGCGCGGCGGCCGGCCCGATCTCGTTCGCGGCGCCCGGCGGCAAGGCCGGTCGTCTCTACATCGACCCGACCGACCCCTCCGTGTACGTCGACGGCAACCTCTTCGGGCTCGGTGATATCGGGCAGTTCTCGGACATGGGCGTCGGCCTTTCGGCACGCGGGCTCATCCCGTTCACCCCGGTCTCCACGTGGGGCATCGAGACCAAGGTCGGCAACCTCAAGGGCCACGTCTATGCCAAGGGCACCTACACGCTGGCGCGCTACCCGATCTCGATCGACGGCGAGCTCTTCGCGAACGTCGATCCCGACGGCGACGGCCGCAGCATCTTCAACGGGCAAAGCAGCGAATACGAGATGGGCGCGAACGGCACGCTCAACATCTCCGCCGACTTCCTGCAGTTCTTCACCTTCAAGTTCCCGGTCGCCAAGGCCACGCTCGGCGCGCGCTTGACTGCCGCCGAGAAGTACGTCGACTTCAGCGGCGTCGCCGATCCGGACGACAAGTGGCTCCCCACCGTGCTCCCGCTGCGCCTCGGCGGCCGGGTGAAGGTCGCGGGCCTCATCCACGGCGACGTCGTTCAGTCGTACGTCAAGGCGGAGGGCGAGTACCTCCTCGAGACGACGATGATGAACGATCTGCTCGACCTCGGGCTGCAGGACATCACGCTCGCCTCGGCGACCATGAACGTCGACAAGACCGGCTTCCGCGTCACGGGCAAGGCGACGACCCCGTTCGCGAGCCAGCTGAAGAGCAAAGGTCAGCTGACCGCCGATGCGTTCTTCGCCGACCGCCCGGACACCTGGTACGTCAAGCTGAACGGCCACGTCGAGGTCCTGAGAATCCTGCTCGCCGCCGCCGAGAGCCGCCTCTCGCCGCAGGGCCTCTTCGCTCACGGCGCGTTCAAGACGCCGATCTCGAGCGTCGACCTCGACGGCCAGATCACGAAGACCGGCGCGACCCTCTCGGGTAGCCTCACGTTCCACGTCACCGCGCCCCACCACGTGCTTCAGAGGGTTACCGACGCGGCGGTGTGTGGCTACAAGACCGTGAAGGACGCCGGCGTCTGCGGCGTTCGAACCGTGACCGACGGCGCGCAGTGCGGAACACGCGTGGTGCAAGACGCGGCCAAGTGTGGCACCCAGGCCGTGACCGACGCGGCGCAGTGCGGCACGCGAGCCGCGACGGATGCAGCGGTCTGCGGCACCAGGACGGTGACCGACGGCGCGGTCTGCGGCTTCAACACGGTCTCGAGCTGGTTCTGCGACAACTTCGGCGGCCCGGCCTGCAGCACCGCGAAGAGCTGCTCGGTGGCGGCCTCGTGTAACGTGGCGAAGACCTGCAACATCGTGGTGCTCTCCGCGACGTCGAGCGGCGTGAGCGGCGCGCTTCACAGCAGCATGTGCACGGGCGGCAACTGCGTCGCGCTTCCCGGCGGGCGCGTGGTGCTCGGCGCGAGCCCCAAGGCATGCGTCTCCGGTCTGACCGGCCTGAACGGTGAGGCGTGCACGCCGTTCTGGTCGGCACCGCGTTTGAGAACGACGACGTCGGGTGAGGGCCAAGCGCTCTCGCCCGACGTTGGCGCGCGAGGAGCGCGAGCGCGGCGCAGAGGGGGGCGAGGAGCGCCTGCGACCCCCGAGGGGCCGGGGCGACGTTGCAGCCTCCGCTGCTGTTGTCCCGGGGCGGGGCGCCCGCGCCGACGATCGGAACGGAGGGAACCGCCGCGGGGGCGGGCCTTCGCGACGGGATGCAGACCTTGCGATCCTCGAAGGGCGCGCAGTCGTCGGTGACCTTGCATTCCGGCGAGGCGCAGTCGGCGCGGCAGGCGCCGCCCACGCATGCGTCCGACAGGCAATCGAAGCTCTGCTCGCATGCGGCACCGATGCCGACCTTCGGGCGATCGCCCTCGGTGCGGAGCGTGGCACCCGCGGCAGCGAAGGCCTCGGTGACGAGCGCACCCTTACGGCCGAGATGCGTGAAGATGCCAGTGGCGTTCAGACCGACGCAGGTGGAAGCATCGTTCGTCTGGCTGATGTTGCCGCCGCCGCCGCGGGAGACGACGCCGACCAGCGCGCCGCGCTCGGAGAACATCGGACCGCCGCTGTCGCCGCTGCAGATCGACTCGCCGGTGAGCAGCTCGGAGTCGCCGAGCCCGTCATCGGTGCGCGTGTCGAGCACGCGCGGGCCGATCAACGTGACCGAGATGCCCTTGCGCTGGAGTCGGGTATCGGGGCGGGAGCCGCCCGCCTCGAGTCCCCACCCGACCAGCGTGAGCTTCTCGTTGATCGCGGCGCCGCTCGCGACGCGGAGGGGCGCCGTGCGTCCCGGTAGCTTGCGATCGAGGACGACGAAGGCCACGTCGTCGTTGCAGAGCACCAGCGAAGGAGCGTGAACGAGCATCGCGCCGAGCGCCGCGGGCTCGGCTCCGTTGCGGGCGCGCCGGCGGGCGTCGAGGCCGGTGTAGATCGCGAGGTCGGCGGCCGGCGTGTCGGCGCCGACCGTCCCGCTCTGGAGCGGCACGCCCTTGTCGGAGCAGGAGATCCCGGCGTCGCTGATGGCCGAGACGCAGTGGCGAGCGGTGAGCACGAGGTTCGGCGCGACCAGCGTGCCGGTGCACGAATACGCGCCGTCAGCGAGGTCGGCGTAAATGAGGACCACCGCATCCTGGGCAGCCGGAGATGCCTCCCCTTGAATGACCGCCGCCGCGACGGACCGCACGTGCCCGTCGCCGTCGGCCGCGTCCGGCGCCGCGAGGGAGCATGCGGCGAGGGGGAGGATTGCCCCGAGGAGGCTTGCTCGCATGAGGGTGAACGTACCAGCGTTGGGGCGAGGTTTCGCCGATCGCCCATCGGCGCCCTCCGTCGCTCGCGCGACCCGCCCGTCGACCGCGCGCGTGCGATGGCGGAAGATATCGGCT
Organism: Polyangiaceae bacterium; assembly: GCA_043736975.1. Taxonomy (GTDB): domain Bacteria; phylum Myxococcota_A; class Polyangia; order Polyangiales; family Polyangiaceae; genus Labilithrix. The sequence continues at coordinate 4,015 of JAYTBL010000821.1, read as the reverse complement.
GCCCCGCCAGGAGCCGCTGCTAATCGAAGCGGATGAGCAACGACCCTGCGCCCCGCCGTCGTGCACGCGTGCGTGTCCTCGCTACCGGGGTCGTCGCGGGCAGCGTGCTCGCCGGTAGTGCCGTCGCGTGGACGGGGACGGGTCACGTGGAGCCCATCGAGCCCGCGCCGCGGGCCTTTGCTTTTCGGGCCGCCGTCGTTCGTTGCCGCAACGCTGACGTGACCGACGACTACCGCTTCGAGATCGCGAAGGGGAGGGACGGCGCGCTCCGGATCGGGATCACGGAGGCGAGCGGCGCACTTCGTGAGCGGGTCGACGCGACGTTCACGCGAGCGGCAATGGCCGAGGCCCGCGGCGTCCTCACGATGAGCCAGACGAACCTCGTCGACCAGGAGACCGGCCCAAGGAAGCAGACGTGGGACGGTAGGTACACGCGCCGGGTGGAGCTCGACGCTACCGCGCCTCCGTTCGTGCTCTCGCGGCTCCTCGCACGCGAGGCCGGTGTCGGAAGGATCGATGCTCTCCGCTTCGGGGGAGACCGGCGGCCGATGCCTCCGCTCGTCCGCGCCGGCTCGGCGAAGATCGACCTCGTCGTTCGTGGGCAGCCGGTCTCTCTCGACGCGGAGCGCTACGCGACGACGAGCGACGCGTGGCCCGACAGCGGCGAGCTCCTGCTCGTTCGCGACATCGGCGACGACCGAGAGGTGAACGTCATGGCGCGCCTCTCGCGCGACGAAGCGGTCGTCGTCGAGTTGCGGTCGCTGGAGTGACAGGCTCGCCTCACTCGCAGATGAAGACGGGACCTCCATGCCAGTCCGCGACGCCGAGCACACCACGGTCGCCGAGGAGCATACGGCTGGCGTCGTCGATGCGATTCACGGCGTGGGTCGTGTCGTCGGTGGGCGCGGTCGGAAGCGCGGGTCCTTCGTCGAGCCGGACCTCTCTACGCCGTCCGGTAAGGGCTGTTCGCTCGCGTCACCATGCGCCCGCGGCGTCGCGCCTTCACGAGGCGCATCAGGAACCACGTCCACGCTGCGACGACGAATACGCCCCAGCCCGGCACGCCCCAGATCATCGAGCGGTCCCTGGCGCCGTCGAAGTACCCGATCGCGCAGACGAGCATGCCCACCGCGGGAAAGGCGCTGACGACGAGGGCGACGAGCGCGTCTTGCTTCGCGTCGTAGGTCGCCTCGGCGTGCGTCCACGCGCGCAGCATCGCGAGCGGCGCGCGCTTGCCCAGGAAGGTCAGCGTGCCGTGCGTGCCGGGAGCAGGCGAGAAGCGAAGGTGCGCGCCGCGCTTGACCGGAATCACCTGCGCGTCCGCCGGCGTGAGCATGAGGCCGCCGTTCGCGAGCGCCGCCTGCGTCACGTGGGTGTCGAACGAGTCCTCTCCCTCGTTCCACCACGGCTCGAGCGGGTAGGTGGTCGGTCGCTGCGAGAACCGGAAGCCGCCGACACAGGCGAGCGCAAGGGTGCCGAGCACGTTCTTCGCCGCTTCCGCCGGGAGGAAAGCCACCCAGCCCGGGCGAACCACCACCATCCCCGTCTGCCCCATCAGCCCGACCTGCTTGTGTGCCCGCGACCAGAAGACCTCTGACATGCGGCCGGTCTAGCGTCGGTCGTCAGACCGGGCCACCCGCGTCACGCCGATGGCGAAAAGTATCGGCTCGCACGCTCAGGCGGACCCCTGGAGAGCTTCGCGGAGCGTCGTCGGGGCGGACAGCCCCCGCGTCGCGGAACGCCCTCGCCATCGCGTCGGAGCTCCCGTAGCCGACGGCGCGCGCGACCTCGGTCACGCTCACTCCTTCGGCGCTCAGGAACATGATCGCCAGCTTGATGCGGAGATGTACCGTGGCGGCGCGCCATCCACCACCGACCATCGCGAAGGTCTCGAAGAAGTCCTGGAGATAGCGGTCGAGCTGGCGGGGCGACACGTCGGCGACCGCTCCGAGCTCGTTCATCGTTGCCGTCAGGGCGAAGCGCTCGGCCAGGGGACGCGCGGCGCGCCACAGCCTCTCGAGACGCACCGGCGAGTGCGCGGACTCGGCGACGCGCGCGGCGATCACGCGCGCGTCTGCGAGCGCGCGGAGAAGTTCGCCGATCGCCGCTTCGAGCTCACGCGTGTCGCCCGACGCCTCCTGCGCGAGGCCGATGACGCGCGCGACCGCGGCCAAGCTGGCGTCGTCGACCTCGAGGTTGCTGGGAGGCTCTGCTCGTTGAGACAGGACATCCGCCTCGGCGAGGTGCATCTCGATCGCCGCGAACGGCGCGCCATACGCGCGAAACGTCTCCGAGCGCACCCCGAGGGCTCCCTCGAGCTGCTGCTCGGAGAGCAGGAACGCCGCGGGTCCCTCGAAGCGCGGACCGTGGTCTCCGTCGAGCACGAAGGCTCCGCGGTGCATCAGGTAGAGGCACGCTCCCGGGCGTGGCGCGCCCTTCGTGGCGGGCACGAGCCTCGTGTCTAGCGTGAGGCCGCTCCGCACGACGACGTTCATCCACACGCCGCGGGCGAACACCAGCGACGACGCCAATCGCGCCGCACCGATCGCCTTCGCTCCGCGCAGGACGAGCACCGCCCCGAGGCTACCAAGGAGCCTGCCGATAGAACCTGCCATCGACAGGCGCGCCAAAGATCCTCGGCCGCGAGCGGCGAGCAGAGCGACGTGGCGTGCCGTCAAGCATCCACTGCCGACAGCGGCAGCGCCGCCGGCGAGCCAGCTCGGGCGCGACCCCATGCACTACAGCCCGCGCCGCAATCACCAACCCTCCCCAGCGTAGCGGTGCGCGGGCTGCGGAGGGGAGCGGGTCTCCTCCAGCCGCGTAGGGAGTAGGTTCGCACCCATCACCGTCAGTCACCTCGACTCGAGCGGGGCGGCGGTGCACGGATCAACGCCCGCGCGCAGCGAGACAGCGGACCGCGGCTGTAGGAGGCCCGCTCCCCTCCGCAGCCCCCCGACCTCGGAGCGCACGGCCAGCCAGGCCTCCGCCGCGGGCAGTCCGCAGCGCTGCAGCCCTGGCGCGATGATCGTCTCCATCGTCGTGACGAACACGACCCAGTTGGAGCGCCCGTGCGGCGCCCGATCGCGACGCCGGCTTCGCTTGCGCACGGCATCGCGAGGAAGGGTGCGTGGAAGCGGATCTGGTGGGCGAACGCGTCCACCAGGTAGTCGCCGAGCGACGCGCGCTCCTTCGCGGTCAGCGCCGGAGCGTAGCGATCGACGAGGCGCCAGCCGAAGCGCGAGTGCTTGATCTCGTCGCGCAGGATCTGATCGAGCACGCGGCGCAGGGGGCGCGGACCGGCCTGCTCGCGCTCGGTGGCGACCAGCGCGACGGCGACGGTCTCGCTGCAGCACCCCACGCTGATCACGTTGCGCAGGATCGCCTCGAGCGGTGAGGCGTCGGCGTGCTCGGGCACGGGGGCGAGCTCGGCGACCTGCGCGACGGGCTCCGATCCCAGGGCGGTGAGCACGGTCGCGCAGAGCTCCGCGTGCTCGAGCTCCTGACGGACCATGTTTGCCACGCGCGAGGTCTCCGCCGCGGGCAAGCCGGCGTTCATCATCCCGCCCACCAGCGCGCCGAACACGCGCGCCGAGGCGTGCTCGCTCGCCATGCGCTCGCGCCAGTTCGTGCGCGCCGCCTCGAGGTCGGCGGCGGTCACCTCGCCGACGTCGAGCCGCGGGATGGTGGCGCGCCGCGCGGTCCTTCGCAGGTCGAGGACGCGCGTCGTCAACGGCCACCTCGCGCGTGCCTGCGCCGTGCGCGTGCCGTGCGCCTCCGCGGCGGAGCAGGAGGTCCCCAGCACGGCGAGCCGCCGCAGCCTCCGCCCCCCTGCGTCTTGACCCAGCCCTCCATCGGAAGCGGCCTCGTATCGTCGGCCGCGGCGCTCGTCACCTTGGGCTCGCTGGCGCTCGCGAGCTTCGCCTCCACCAGGCCGAGCGCGGCCACCGCGATCCCGGATACCGTCGCCACGCGTGCTGCCAGCGCGAGGCCCCTCTTGCGAGCGTCGGCTCGTTTC
>JAYTBL010000820.1:0-7630 GCA_043736975.1 Polyangiaceae bacterium | reverse complement strand
GAGCCGTAGGCGACGACGTCGGGGCTGGCGCCCATCAGCGCGAGGAGCCGTGGCGACAGCAGCGCGCCGGCCACACCCACGCTGCCGGCGACATCTCGAGCACGGTCGGCACGGCCAGCAGCACGATGGCGCGCCGCACCGGGATCGCGGTGAGATCCTGCTTGGTCCCGCGGATCGCCTCGCGGACCGTCGACCAGATGCCCTGGGTCTCCGTGGCGGACTCCACCACGCTTTCTTCGTCCGGTTGGGCTGCGCCGGCAAGGAGAAGACGCGCCCGTCCACGAGGTCCTGGGCTTGGCAGGGACGCCTTGCTGGAGTCATCGGCGATCCAGCCGGCCTTGCGGCGCACCACTGGGGAAGCGGCGCAAGCCCCCGCGTGTACCCGCCGATCGCGCGAGACATACTTCTTTTCCACTCCCGGCGGTCGTCGCGGGATGGATGCGACCTTGCAGCGGAGGAGGGCGTGACCTCCGAAGATTCCGAAGTCGTCGACCTCTACGCAATCTGCGCAAGGGCCTCCGCCTCGCCCGCCGGGGACCTCCGGCCGCCGGATCTCTCCAGGATCGCCCCGCCTTGCACGACCGACATCAGCGCCGACGGCGATCGCGATCCCACCCTCACCGGCATGCTCAGGAAGCCGCGTATTCGCCTCGCGCTCGCCGGCGCCGCGGGAGCGCTGCTGCTCCTCGGCCTCCTGATCGGTCTCGGCAGCAGCTCGGCCCCGCCGCGCAAGGCCGTCACCGCCAGCGCCGCTCCCGCCGCGCCGCCGCCGCCCGCCGAGACCGTCGAGGCGCCGCCCGCGCTCCTCGCCGCCCCCATCAAGCTCCCGCCTCCTCCCACCACGGGCGCCCCTGCTACCCCCGCTCCCCCGTCGCGCGCGGTCGCGATGCGCAAGGCTCCCGCCGCCCCCGTCGCCGCTGGCCCCAAGATGACGAAGATCCGCAGCGACGGCAGCGCCGTCCGCTGATCCCGCGCCCCGTCTAGTCCCCCGGATCCGGATGCCGCGGCGTGAACTGCCAGCGGCGCATCTTCCTCTTCGACTCGTCGGGGTGGCCGCCCGTGCCCTCGAAGCCCACCAGGTACACGTGGCCGTCGTACCAGCCCGTCACCAGCGCATGCTGGCCGTCCGGCGCCACCGCCACCCCGCTGCCCCGGTCCATCGCCGCGATCGGGAACACCCGCGCCGTCCAGTCGTGGGTGTCCACCACCGAGACGCTCCGGCCCTCGCCATAGTCTGCAGAGTACACGTATCGCCCGTCCTTCGAGACCGCGATGCTCTTCGGGGAGTTGCCGATCTGCACCTGGTGCTGGACGCTCTCGGTCGCGAGATCCATCGCGTGCAGCTGCGAAAAGTTCAGGCACGAGATGTAGAGCGTCGCCTCGTCGGGCGAGAGCGCGAGGTGGCGCGGGCACTTGCAGACCGCGATGTGGTGCTTCTTCTCCAGGTCCGCGCCCTCGAACACGTCGATCGAGTCGCTGTAGAAGTTGGCGACGTACAGCTTGCCGCTCCTGGTCATCGCCATCCCGCGCGGCTGCTTGCCGACGTCCAGCGTGCGCAGGACGCTCGCCGTCGCCACGTCGATCTGCGTGACCGACTTCGACATCCAGTTCGCGGCGAACACGCTCTTGCCGTCGGGCGAGGCCACCAGCACCTTCGGATGCTGGCCGGTCTTGATCTCGTGCGTGACCTTCTTGCTCGCCACGTCCACGAACATCACCGAGTGGCGCGAGAAGTTCGAGATGTAGAGCGTCGCGCCGTCGGGCGAGAGCGCGCTCTCGCAGATGATCCCGGGCACGTCGATCTGATCGAGCATCGCGAGCGTGTGCGCGTCGTAGATGGTGACGTTGCGCGTGTCGAACTGCCCGAAGTTCGTGACGTAGAACCGCGTGCCGTCGGGCGAGAGCGTCGCGCCCTTGGGCATCGAGCCCGTGGCCGCGACCTCTTGCACCTCGAGCACCGGCGGGTCGGCCGCCGCCGGACCCGCGAAGAGCGCCCCGGCGAGCGCGCCCACCACGCCCGTCATCCGCGATCTCCAGACGCCCATCGCAGCCATTGAACCTGGTGGGGGAGGTTCCCTCAAGTTTCAGGGATCTCCGCCGTTACCTCGGCATGGGCCTCGCCGCGCGCACCTCGCTCCTCGCGCTCGCCGTGCTGGCGGCGGCGACCGCCTCGTGCACGCGGATCCGCGAGCTTGCGGGCCACGACGCCGCCGACGACCCGAGCCGCCTCGCGCCGAGCGCCGAGGCCGTCGGCCTCGCAGCCTTCCCTGGAGCCGAGGGCTTCGGCGCCGCCGCCCGTGGCGGCCGCGGGGGCCCCGCCTGCCGCGTGAAGACGCTCGCCCACGTTGGCCCCGGCTCGCTCCAGGCCTGCCTCGACGCGAGCGGTCCGCGCATCGTGGTGTTCGACGTCTCCGGCGTCATCGTGGGGCCGGTCGAGGTGAAGCACGGCCAGCTGACGATCGCCGGCCAGACCGCGCCTGGCGGCATCACCGTCAAGGGCGGTCTGGTCTGCGACAACGTCTACGACCCGAACGACTGCAACGATCTCATCGTGCGTCACGTCCGCTTCCGCGGCGGCGCGCCCGACTCGCTCCGTCTCGGCGGCGCGCACGACGTCATCGTCGATCACTGCTCGATGGCCGCGGCCGAGGACGAGAACCTCGAGCTCACGCGCTCGCGCAACGTCACTGTCCAGCACTCGATCCTCGCCGAGCCGACCGGCGACCACTACCAGTGGGGTGGCCTCCTCATCAACTACTCGAAGGACGTCCTCCCGCTCGACCGCATCACCATCCACCACACGGTGTGGAACGGCGTCGCCGGGCGCCTTCCCGAGATCAGCTGCGAGGAGAACGGCGACGGCCCGGGCAAGAGCAACTGCGGCGGCCACGTGCTGAACATCGAGCTCGCGAACAACGTCCTGTGGGACGCGTCCGACCCCATCTGGTTCAATCACTGCACGGGCAACAACGAGGGCAACGACTGCCCCACCGCCACCAGGACCTTCGCGCTGTCGCTGAACCTGGTGGGCAACGTCATGGCCCGCCGCGCGGGCGCCGACCCCGATGCCCCGCTCGTGGAACCTGCGGTCTACACGCATCATGGCGGCTCCGTCCACAGCGCGGACAACCTGCTGCTGCGTGGTAGCGCCGCGACGCCCGCGAACGGCACCGGCCGCTCGGCGCCGCGCCACGCGTTCCCCGCGGTCTCCTACACGCCGGCGAGCGCGGTCGTGGCGCTGCTCGCGCGCACCGCGGGACCGTGGCCGCGCGACCGCATGGACGAGCGCCTCGCCTCCTACCTGGTGAAGCCGATCGACGCGCGCCCCGTGGCCTGGCGCAACGGCCGCGGCGTCGACGCCGGTGACTCCGTCACCCCGACCGCGCCATCCCCCGCGCTGCCGCTCGACAGCGACGGCGACGGCATGCCCGACGCGTGGGAGACGAGCCATGGACTCGATCCGCGCTCCGCCGACGCCGGCGCGCTGGGCCGCGCGAAGGGCTGCAACGCCGGCTACGCAGCGCTCGAGTGCTACGTGAACGAGCTCGCGGAGGCCCGCGTCCCGCGCTGAGCCCGCCCGCGTCACTGCGCGGCGCGGAAGCGGTACACGCGGCGCGTCGCCTGCGGCACGGTGAAGCTCGCGCGCTGGTACTTCGCGATGCTCAGCCGATCGAGCACGGTGACGAACGGTCCCGCCGCCGAGTCTGCGGCCTCGATCAGGTAGAGCGCCTTCGGTGTCATTGCCGTGGTCTCGATGGTGAGCGATCCGTCGGCGAAGCGCGACGAGAAGCCGGTGCCGAAGGGCCGCGCCAGCGGCTCGCCGATGAAGATGCCCTCCGCGGGCCACAGCACCGACTTCCAGTACGCCTCGATCAGCGTGTTGCCGCCGAAGTACCGCGGCACGAGGATCGAAGGGTCGGGGAACTTCTGCTGGAACGCGCACGGCTCGACCACCGTGCCGTAGCTCCCGGTGGCGCCGCCCTTGATGAACACGAACGCGCTCATCTGGCCGGACGTCGGGATCTGCCCGCCGTACGACGTGAGGTGATCGGCGATCGCGCCGGGCAGGAAGGTGTTCGACGGGATGTCGGGGACGGACGCGAGACCCTGCACGTAGAAGAGGACGTCCTTCTTGTCCTTGATCGAGTCGGCGGCGACGATGCTCGCGCCGACGCCGGTGCTCGCCGAGTCCCACGTATCGAGCAGCGCCTGGCACTGGTTCGTCCAGCCGAAGCCCGCGTTGACGATGCAGCGCGCGCTGCGCGTCTGATCGCTGGTGTTCATCAGGTACGCCGAGCCCTTGGGCTGCGTGCCGTCGGACGCGACGCCGCGATCGATCAGCGCCTCCGCCTCGGCGATCGTGGTGGCAGGGATGGTCATCGCGGGGCGGAACGCGAGATCGGTGAAGGGGCGCGTGGAGTCGCGGTTCTTCGCGTAGGGCGTGAGCGATAGCCCCTGCGAATTGGGATCGTTGCAGGTGTTGCCGCTGGCGATGGCGCGGTAGCCCATCGCGAAGGCGCTGGTGATCGACATGTTGTCGACCGCGAACGGCTTCGTCCAGGTGATGGCGAGCGCCTGCACCGCGGTGCTGGCCAGCGCGGCCTTCACCTTCGCATCGAGCGGCGCGAAGTCGCCCTCGGTGATCGCGTTCGCGGTGATGGTAGTACGCGGCGATCGCGACCGAGAGCGGATCGCTGTCGTTGACGAGCACGCCGAGCTCGTCGGGGGTGATGCCGGTGCGCGGGAAGAGGACCTCGGGCTCGGCGGTCGCGGCATCAGCGCCGGCGTCGACCGGCGGGACGGGCCCGCTGCTGCCGGAGCTGCCGCTGCTCCCGCCGTCGTCCGGGCTCGCGGCGTTGATCGGACCGTCGCTCGTGCTGCAGCCGACGACGGCGAGGGTGACGATGAGGAAGGAAGGGAGGCGCATGAGGTCGCCGGTCAGCATTCCACGTGCCAGAAGAGAAGCACCTCGGGTCCGCCGGGGTCGCGCGGCGGCTTCTCGGGAGGAGATCCCCATGTGAGAAGCGGCGCGGTGCGAACGGCCAGAAATCGCGCGAATCACCGCGGGAGTCATGGTGGTCCAGTGTGTGCAACGCCTCCCTGCGAACGCCATGAAAACCAACCGCCTCTACTCCGTGCTGGTCGCCCTCCCGATGTTCGTCATGGCGTGCTCGTCGACCCCTGACGCGGCGACCGCCGATAGCGAGGTCGTCGCGGCCTGCGAGGACGGCGACACGAAAGCCTGCACCTGCGCCGGCAGCACCAGCGGCTCGAAGACGTGCTCCGCGAAGGGCAAGTGGAGCTCGTGCGAGTGCAAGGAGGAGCCGCCCGCCGCCGAGCCGCCCGCCGCGGTGAAGCCGGTCTGCGCCGAGCTCCGCGCGTGCGAGGCGCTCACCGCGCCCCAGACCTTCAATCCGAACAAAGATCTCTCGACGAGGCTCGAGGCGAAGACCAAGCCGCAGATCCTCGCGGAGCTGCGCGCCGAGGTCGCCTCGGGCTCGCCGCGTGCTCGCTACCTCGCGGCAGCGATGGCCCCCGCGCAGGCCGGTGAGTCGCTCGACGTCGCGGTCCTCCGCGATCTCATCGCGAGCAACGCGTCGATCCACGCCGCGGTCACGCGCCACGCGGCGAGCCTCGGATTCGGCAACGTCGCGGCCTACAGCGCGCAGTTCCCGATCGACGCGGGCCGCGTGATGGATACACCCGTCTCTGCCTGCTCGCCCTTGCTCAAGATTCGCCTCGCCAAGATCACCGTCTCCGAGGAGGACGACGACGTCGCGAACGACGAGGTCTACTGCGCGATCTCCGCGACCGCGAAGGACGTCCAGGAGCTGCGCATCACGCCCAAGACCCGCGCGCTCGACGAGGGCGATAGCCAGTCGTTCACCGGCGAAGAGGCGGTGGTCTTCGGTCAGGGGGCGCCCCGCGCCGCCGGCGCCGACATCACGATGAAGTATGACTGCTTCGAGACCGACTCCGCCGCGGGCTACTCCGCCTTCGTCAAGGCCGCGGCCGATGCCGCGAAGAAGTACGGCACGAAGGTCGTCTCGGCCGACAACGCCGGCTACGTCTCGACCGGCGCCGATCTCGTCTCCGCCTTCCTTCCCCAGATCCTGGCCCTCGACAGCGACGACCACCTCTTCGTCGCGACCCAGACCATCCCGGTGGCGAAGCAGATGGAGCTCGCGAAGGGCTCGACGTGGACGGTCCGCAAGGGCGGCAGGCACCTGTGGTCCGACTGGGACTGGACGCTCACGATGGAGGCGTGGGGCTGCGCTGCCAACGGCACGAAGCCGTAGTCGCGCCTTCTTCGCGAGACTATGCGACGCCCGCGCCGCGGGTCGACTATCCTCTATGGGCCCATGCGCGTCCGATCAGCTCTGCTCCGTAGCGTCGCTGCAGTCACCCTGCTCTCGCTCGTTACCCTGGTCGAGGGCGTCGCGTGCAACGACAAGAAGCGCGGCGCGATCATGCTGTCGCTCGACACGGACATGCGCGCGCCCAAGGATGTCAACGCCGTCTCGCTGACCATCCTGGCGGACGACGTCATCAAGTTCAACAACATCGCCCGCGTCGACCCGGACGGCGAGGTGAGGTTCCCCGCCACCATCGCCATCGTCGAGCCCGACAACCCGAACGCCACCATCCGCATCCGCATCATCGCGCTCAGCGAGACGACGCCGCGCGTGATGCGCGACGTGCGCACCACGGTGCCGCGCGATGGCTTCATCGCCTCGCTCGCCATCCCGCTCACGTTCGTCAACGACGGCTCGGCGACCGGCACGCTGCCCGCGGGCCTCCTCCCGGCGAAGGGCACCTCGCTCGCCACCAGGACGATCACGCTGTCTGATCCGGTGACCCTGGGGCCGCGCGACTTCAACCCCTATGACGGATCCATCCTCTCGCGGTGCGGGCCCGACGATCGCGAGACCGTGATCGAAGGCGAGTGCGCGGACTCGACCGTCGACTCGTCGAAGCTGCCCGCGTTCGACCCCTCGCTCATCGGGGAGAACGTGAGCGGTCGGTGCTTCGACGTCGCGACCTGCTTCGGCAGCGCGGATCGCCAGGACGTGGATCCCGGGCTCGAGGTGGTCGACGTCGATCTTGCGGCCTGCCGCTTCCGGCGCGACACCCGCCCCAACCTCAACCTCGGGCTCGCCACCGCGGCGAGCGCGCAGGGCAGCGGCGAGTGCTTGGGGGAGAAGTGCATCGTCCCGCTCGACCAGGGCGGCGGCTGGACCGACGACGGCACGTACATCGTGCTCTCCAAGGGCGTGTGCCGGAAGCTCGCCTCGCAGGCGGCGATCCTCGTCAAGAACGCGAGCGCGAATCCGGCGTGCACCACCAAGGTTCCGGGCAAGCCGGTGTGCCAGGCGGGCGCCTCGTCGACCGATGGGGGGATCGCCGGTGACGCCGCGGATGCCGCGCTGGTCGCCGAGGGGAAGCCCGTGCAGGTGGTGAAGGCGAGCCTCGACTCGGCGATCGAGGTGACCGCGCTCGGGCTCTACCACGCGGGTCCCGCCGGCCTCCTCTTTCAGCCGACCAGCGGTTCTTCACGCTCGCTCGTGCCGCCTACGCCGAGCGGCGAGCCGTGGGTATCGGGTCAGTACTCGAGCACGTTGGCCTTCGG
>JAYTBL010000819.1:0-3075 GCA_043736975.1 Polyangiaceae bacterium | reverse complement strand
TCCCCCTCGTGGCGCACTGCGGAGGCGCGTCGCTGCCATGGACGACTGCAGGGGTCGGGTGACGAAGAAGAGACGACCAATATTTGATTGTTTGTATGCTTCACGAGAAGAAGACGCAGGCTCCACCTTAGCCGCCGGCCTCCGTGGTCCGGAGAGTGGGATCCACTTCAGAACGCCGACCAATCTGGTCGGCCCGGCCCCCCGCGTATCGCTGAAGGGTGTCGTAGCGTACGGTCAAACCCGCGACGGGAGGGCGGGTGCCTGCAGAGAACAATGCAAGCGTGACCGACCCGCGCGCGGACGAGCCGCTCCCCCGAACCGTCGTCGCGCTCGGCTGGGTGTCGCTCTTCACCGACGCGGCGAGCGATCTCATTTATCCGCTGCTCCCGACGTTCCTCGCGAGCCTCGGCGGCGGCGCGCTCTGGATCGGTTGGCTCGAAGGCGTGAGCGAGACAGTCTCGGCCATCGTGAAGCTCTTCGGCGGGCGCCTCGCCGATCGGATGCCGAAGAAGAAGCCGCTGATCGCGATCGGGTACACGATCGCCGCGCTCACGCGGCCTTTGTTCGGGCTCGCGACGCACCCCATCCAGGCCGTGCTCGTGCGCGGGCTCGATCGCATCGGCAAGGGCCTCCGCGGGCCACCGCGCGACGCGATGATCGCCGGCGCGACGCCCGAGGCGCGACGCGGTCACGCGTTCGGCTTCCACCGCATGATGGATAACCTCGGCGCGGTGGTGGGTTCGCTCGCAGCCTTCGCGCTGATGCGTTTCTTCCACCTCACTGTGAGAGATCTCTTCAACGTCGCGCTGATCCCAGGGCTGTTTGCGGTCGTGCTCGTGCTCTTCCTCGTGAAGGAGCCGCCCATGCTCCCGGAGGAGAAGAAGCTCGCCGAGGAGAAGGCGACGGCCGGCGACGTCGCCGCGACCCCGCTCCCTTCGCAAGCGCGTCGCTACTTGATCGCCCTCGCGCTCTTCTCGCTGGCCGGCTCGGGCGACCTCTTCTTGCTGCGACGTCTGACAGACCTCGGGCTCGACGCGACCTGGATCCCGATCGCGTGGATGAGTCTCCAGCTCGGCAAGAGCCTGCTCAACGTCAAGGGCGGAAAGGCCGCCGACAGATGGGGGCGTCGCAAGCTCCTGATCCTGGGCTGGGCGCTCTACGGCCTCTCGTACGCGGGCTTCGGGCTCGCGCCTTCCTGGCCGATCGCTTGGGCGGTGCTCGGCGTCTACGCGCTCCACTACGGGCTCGCGGAGGGCGCGCAGCGCGCGCTCATGGCCGAGCTCGTCCCTCCCGAGGTGCGCGGACGCGCGTTCGGCGCGCAGCTCGCCGTCGAAGGGTTCATGGTGCTGCCGGCGAACGTGATCTTCGGGCTCGCTTACGACTCTTTTCCGGCGACCGCGTTCTTCGTCGCGGGCGCGGTTGCGCTCGCCTCATCGGTCGCGCTGTCCGCGCTGGTCCGAGCGCCGTCGTCCGCGCGCGGCACGTCCTGAGGACGACGGGGCGCTCGCGGTCGCGATCGCGCTTCCGACGTTTGTGAGGAAGGAGCTGGAGGGCTACCTCGACTGCGGGCTTCTATGCCGAGGCTTCGCGAGTCTTCGGTGCGATCGGTGTGCGGATCATGATGACTCCTGACGGATAGGATGATTTCAGGCCGCCACCGGTGCCTGCCGTTCCGCGAGGGCGCAGGCGACGGTCTCGACGAGGTTCTTGGCGTAGCCGGGCGTCGCCTTCTTCAGAAAGTACTTGGTGCCCATGCGCGCGGCCACCTGTGCCACGTCGTCTCTGCCCGACACGAGGACGATGGGGATCTTGTCCTGCCCGGCGTCGTGGAGAAGCATCTCGTGCGCCATGCCTGGGCCGCTCAACACCGGCATGTCGACGTCGAGCACGATGCAGTCGGGGAGGCGTCCCTTCTCCAGCGACCTGAGCCCCTCCGCCCCGTTGCCACCCGTCTGGATCACGTACCCGGCCGACTCCAGGAGGTCGGTCTCGAGGTTCACGGTATCCGCGTCGTCGTCGACGATCAGAACATTGGCCATTGTTGGTTTCCCCGACCGCGGCGCATGCATCTTCCATGCGTCGTCAACCGGACTCGATTCCCGTCATTCTCGCGATGTGGATCGCATGCTTCGCACGCAGGACCGCCACAGCGACGGTGCTGCGCCTGCGTGACGCGGTCCCCACGATCCGCGTCAGGTCTTTCCTTCCGCTGGCAATGCCAGACACACGAGCCCGCGGCGCGACGCGCATCGCGTCTTCCGCAGCAAGGAAGCGACCTGGTTCGCCACCGTCCGCGGCGACCGCGCGCGCAAGCTGGCGATCTCCTGGTTGGAGAGGCCGGAGCGGAGCAGCTCGAGAACCTCGAGCTCGGCCGGCGTCAGATCGGCTGACACCACGGAGCGGCCGTCGCTCCGGAGCCAGGATGCCTGGCGAAGGAGCTCGTGTGGCGACGCGAGGCCGGCCTTGCGCGCCGCTCGCGTGAGCCGCATCGAGACCGTCGAAGACGAGACGCCGAGCTCGTAGGCGATGACCTTCGTGGGCAGACCGCGCGCGGCCAGCTGCAGGACGTCGCGCTCGTCGGTGCTCAGGTCGCGGAGCGTCTCGGCGAAGAGGCACCCGGCGCGGGCGCTTGCGTCGATGCTCGGCGGCGCGATCGCGCGCGACGAGATCCTGCCCCGGCGACGACGAACCGTCCACCGTCTACCAGAGCAACCTCAGCGACTTCGCGATGACGGTGAAGGACGTGGGCGCACGCTTGTCGCCGCCCGCCGCGTCGAGCGCCGGCGGGTTCAAGTCCACCCTCAAGCTCTATCTCGTCGACTACGCGGGCTACTGCGCCGACTACGGCCAGAGCATCAAGCATGCGGCTTCGCACAACGTGAAGCTCCAGATCGAACGTCTCGGGACCACGACCGCCGACGCCACGCTCGGCCCCGGCACGTTCGTCATCGATCACGTCGCCGACGGGGACGGCAACGTCTACCTCGGCCGGCAGTCACTCGACGCGACGTGCAAGTCGAGCGCGACCGCGCTGCCCTTCGCGCTCGCGAGCACCACCACCACCTCGAGACCCAC
>JAYTBL010000818.1:0-3076 GCA_043736975.1 Polyangiaceae bacterium | reverse complement strand
AGCTCCGCGGCCGCGATCTTCCCGCCCACGTCGGCGCGGGTCTCGAACGTCACGCCCTCGGCCCGCATCTGCGTCATGCGGAGATCGAGGATCCCCTTCTCCATCTTGAAGTCGGGGATGCCGTAGCGCAGCAGGCCGCCGATGCGGTCGTCGCGCTCGAGCACCACCACGTCGTGACCGGCGCGCGCCAGCTGCTGCGCGCAGGCGAGGCCGGCGGGACCAGAGCCCACCACGCCCACCTTCTTGCCGGTCCGCACCGGCGCGAGCACCGGCTCGAGGCCGCCGCCGCCCGCGCCGCCCAGCGCAGCACGCGCGATGGTGCGCTCGACGTCCTTGATGGTGACCGGCGCGTCCTCGAGGTTCAGCACGCACGAGGCCTCGCAGGGCGCTGGACAGATGCGGCCCGTGACCTCGGGGAAGTTGTTCGTGGCGTGGAGCACGCGCACCGCATCATCGAGGCGACCGCGGTGCACGAGGTCGTTGAACTCGGGGATCACGTTGCCCAGCGGACAGCCCTGATGGCAAAACGGGATTCCGCAATCCATGCAGCGCGAGGCCTGCGCCCGCACGTCGGCCGCGGGCGGCTCCAGGACGAACTCCGTCCAGTCGTGCGTGCGCTCCGCCGCCGGCCGCTCCTGCGGCTTCGCGCGCTTGATCTTCAGGAAGCCACGAGGGTCCGCCATGATCAGCTCTTCACCAGCTTGAGGTGACGCGGCTCGCTCTGCGCGAGGCGCGCTTGCTCGAGGACGCGCTTGTACTCGGTGGGGATCACCTTCTTGAACAGCGTGCGCACCACCCCCCAGCGCGCCAGCAGGTCCGCGCCGCGGACGCTCCAGGTGTGGGCCACGTGCTCCTCGACCAGCGCGCGCACCTGCGCCTCGTCCTCGGCGTCGAGCGCCTCGATCTCCACCATGCCGCGGTTGCAGCGAGCGGCGAACGTGCCGTCCTCGTCGAGCACGAAGGCGAGCCCGCCGCTCATGCCGGCGCCGAAGTTCCGGCCGGTGGGCCCGAGCACCACCACCGCGCCCCCGGTCATGTACTCGCAGCCGTGATCGCCCGTGCCCTCGACCACCGTCTGCGCGCCGCTGTTGCGCACGCCGAAGCGCTCGCCGGCGCGACCGGCGAAGAATGCGCGCCCGCTGGTCGCGCCGTAGAGCACGGTGTTGCCGACGATGACGTTGTCGGCCGCGATGAAGGTCGCGGCGGTCGGCGGACGAACCGCGAGCAGGCCGCCCGAGAGGCCCTTGCCCACGTAGTCGTTCGCGTCGCCCTCGAGCGTGATCGCCATTCCGCGCGCCGCGAATGCCCCGAACGACTGCCCAGCGGTGCCGGTGACCTCGATGGTGATCGCGCCATCGGGGAGGCCCTTCGCGCCGAAGCGGCTCGCCACCTCGCCGGCGAGCATCGCGCCGAAGGTGCGGTGGGCGTTGGTGATGCCGAAGCTGATGGTCACGCGCTCGCCGCGCTCCAGCGCCGGCTTCGCGCACTCGATGAGGGTGCGGTCGGCGACGTGCGCGACGCCGTGATCCTGCACGCCGGTGTTGTGCAGCACCGCGCCCTTCCTGGGCGCCTTGAGCATGCGCCCGAAGTCGAGGGTGCGCGCCTTGGGATGCGTGATGTCCTCGCGGCGGACCACGCAGTCGACCCGCCCCACCATCTCCTCCACCGTCCGGAACCCCAGCGAGGCCATGATGCCGCGCAGCTCCTCGGCGACGAAGAACATGTAGTTTACAACGTGTTCGGGCGCGCCCGTGAACTTGGCGCGCAGCAGCGGGTCCTGGGTGGCGATGCCCACCGGGCAAGTGTTGAGGTGGCACTTCCTCATCATGATGCAGCCGGTGGCGACCAGCGGCGCGGTGGCGAAGCCGAACTCCTCGGCGCCGAGCAGCGCGGCGAACGCCACGTCGCGCCCCGTCTTGAGCTGACCGTCCGCCTGGAGCACGACCCGCGAGCGCAGGTCGTTGAGCAGCAGCACCTGCTGCGCCTCGGCGAGGCCGAGCTCCCACGGCGTGCCGGCGTGCTGGATCGACGAGAGAGGGCTGGCGCCGGTGCCGCCGTCGTGGCCGGCGATGAGGATGACGTCGGCGTGCGCCTTGGCCACGCCCGCGGCGACGGTGCCGACACCGCTCTCGCTCACCAGCTTGACGCTGATGCGCGCGCGCGGGTTCACGTTCTTGAGATCGAAGATGAGCTGCGCGAGATCCTCGATCGAGTAGATGTCGTGGTGCGGCGGAGGGGAGATGAGCGTGACGCCCTCGGTGGAGTGACGAACGCGCGCGATCACCGCATCGACCTTGTGGCCGGGCAGCTGGCCGCCCTCGCCGGGCTTCGCGCCCTGGGCCATCTTGATCTGGAGCTCGTCGGCGTTGACGAGGTAGTGCGCGGTGACGCCGAAGCGCCCGCTCGCGACCTGCTTGATCGACGAGCGACGGAGCTCGCCGAGGTCGTTCTTCAGGTAGCGCGCCTCGTCTTCCCCGCCCTCGCCGGTGTTGCTGCGGCCGCCGATGCGGTTCATGCCGATGGCGAGGTTCTCGTGCGCCTCCTTGGAGATGCTGCCGAAGCTCATCGCGCCCGTGGAGAAGCGGCGCACGATGGACGACGCAGGCTCGACCTCCCCGATCGCGATGGGCGCGCCCCCCTTCATACCCAGCAGGCCGCGCAGCGTGATGGGGCGATCGCCCTGATCGTTCACCAGGTGCGCGTACTCGGCGTAGCTCCCGGCATCCTCGAGGCGCACCGCCTTCTGCAGGGCGGCGACGCTCGCGGGGTTCCACAGGTGGCGCTCGCCGGCGCTTCGCCAGGCGTAGACGCCGCCCACGTCGAGCCCGCGCTCGGGGTCGCCCGTGGTGGCGGCGGAGAAGCCGTCGGCGTGGCGGAGGCGGGCCTCGCGCGCGATCTCGCCGATACCGATGCCCCCCAGCGCCGACGCAGTGCCCGTGAAGTAGGCGGCGATGACCTCCTGCGAGATGCCGAGGGCCTCGAAGATCTGCGCGCCGTGATAGCTGGCGATGGTGCTGATGCCCATCTTGCTCATCACCTTGAGCAGGCCCTTCTTCAGGGCGTAGACGTAGTTCTT
>JAYTBL010000817.1:0-3077 GCA_043736975.1 Polyangiaceae bacterium | reverse complement strand
CGAGGGCCGCGCGGATGTCCTTCAGTCGGGCGAACGGAACCTCGAGACCGAGCGCGGTGGCGAGGAGCTTCGTGAGCTCCCAGGCCGGCCGCGAAGCGCCCTGCGGGATGAGCGCACGGTCCGCGACCTGACGGAGCGACATCTTGTTCGCGTACGTGCCGTTGTGCTCCGCCCAGGACGTGGCGGGGAGGACGACGTGCGCGGCGTCGGTCAGCGCGCCTTCGTGCGAAGCGATGACGACGAGCGTACCGAGCATGCCGAGCGCCGTCGCGTCCTCGGGGTCGTTGCGCGGGGTGACGCCGCCGAGCGCGATGACGTGGGAGATACGGCCCGAGCGCATGTCCTCGAGCAGCTGCAGGTACGTCCGGGCGTCCGGCGCGAGCTCCTTCACACCGGCGGTGTTCGGGTTCTTGTCCGCGTCGATGAGGATGTCGTCCGCGTAGCCGGTGCCGGCGCCCGCGGCGTAGAGCGTGTTCGTGCCGAGCTGCTTGGCGAGCTCGCGCATCGCCCAGTTGTCCTCGAGCGAGTGCTGCGCGGAGAGAACGACGGCGATGGCTTCCTTCGGCACGTCGCCGAGGCGCTGCTTCGCCTGCTTGATCGCGCCGTCGACGCCGATGCGCGTGCGGCCGACGCGAGCCTCGATGACGCGGCCTTCGTGCGCGGCGCGGTACGAGAGCATTCCCTCGTCGCACATCCAGTACTTGTTGACGGCCTCGTTGTCGCGCGGGCGGTAGCGGTACGCCTTGTTGCTGCGCGGATCGTAGTCGAGGTGCGAGTTGCAGCCCGTCGCGCAGCCCTGGCACACGCTCGAGACCGACTTGAGGAACCACACGCGCGCCTTGAAACGGAAGTCCTTGGTGGTGAGCGCGCCGACCGGACAGACGTGCTCGGTCATGAAGGTGTAGTGGCCCTCGAGCTGGCGGCCCGGGGCGACGAAGATCTCGTTGAGGTTGCCGCGCTCGCGCATGTCGAGGACGGGATCCTTGGCGACCTCCTCCATGAAGCGGATGCAGCGCGTACACATCACGCAGCGCTCGGCGTCGTAGACGATGGTGGGGCCGAAGACCACGGCCTTCGGCTTGTGGATCGGCTCGTCGCGCATCCGCTTGCCGGTGCCGGCGGGCGCCTGGTGCTCGAGCCAGTAGTCCTGCAGCTTGCACTCGCCGGCCTGGTCGCAGATCGGGCAGTCGACAGGGTGGTTGAGGAGGAGGAACTCCTGCACGCTCGCGCGCGCCTCGAGCACGTGCTTGCTGGTGTCCGCGAGGACCTCCTGATCTTCGGTGGCCGGGTACTGGCAGGCGGGCTGGAGCTTCGGCTTCTGGACGTTCTTGTAGTCCTTGAGAACCGGGTCCCACTCCACGATGTCGAGCATCATGGCGCGGATGTTGGCGGCGGGCTTGAGCTCCACGAGGCACATGCGGCAGTTCGCGGGAGCGCTGAGCCCCGCGTGCCAGCAGTAGTGCGGGATCTCGATCCCCTGACGCGAGGCGGCCTTGATGATGCTATCGCCGGGCTCGAAGGGGATGTCCTTGCCGTCAAGCTTGAAGGTGGGCATGCAGGTAGCCCTGATTTACGACGAATTGCCGCCGGTTGGAAGCGGCTTCAACGGATCGTGACGATCCCCAGCCTCCGGAGGCGATCGAGGATCTCGTGGACCTCGTTCTCCGGCATCCCGGCGATGTCGACGAGGCCTTGCACGGTGGTCACGCCATCGATGTGGGCCAGCAGGAAGCCGGCGCGGTGATCGATGGGCGCCTCGGCGATCTCGCCCTTTGTGCGAACGATCTTGAGTACCTGGCGCCCCGCGACGCCCATCGCGTCAGCGCCGCTCTTCACGGCCGCGCCGACATCGTCGACACGAACCGAGGCGCGCGCGGATCGTGCGGGGCCCACCGAGCGCGGCGGTGGGACCGACGCGAGCTTCGGGGGACGGCTCGTGAGCGGACGGCGCGGCGGCTTGCTGCTGATGGGCTTGGGCTCCTGCGCGCGAGCGGGACGGACGGAGCGCCCCTCGATCGGCCGGAACGAAGGCTTCGCCGGCTTGAGCTCGCTCGAGTCGGTGCTGGGCTCCTCGCGGATCGTCGTCGCGCCGCGCGCGGGCCGCTCGGTCCGCTCCACGCGCTCGGTCCGCTCCACGCGCTCCAGACGATCGGGCTCGGCGAGCCCTCTCGTGTTGGCCGGCTTCGTCGACGGCGCCTCGTCGATCTCGGGCTCGACCACAGCAGGCCGCGAGGAAGAGATGCTCTCGATGGCGCGGGTATGCCGCGCGCTCAGCGGCGGCGCGCTGGTCGGCGGCGCGCTGATCGGCGCCTCGCTCGTCGCGGACTCACGCTCACGCGCGATCGGCTCTCCGTTCGCGCGCTCGCGGGTCGCCGTGAGCCGCACGTCGTTGGCATTGACCTTGCCGAGGCCAGGCTCGGTGGTCGTCCTTTTCTCTCGCGACTTCATGGGGCTTGGGCCGAGCTACCGTGCGGTCAGGATCGCCCGGCCACGGCCGGCGTCAACCCCCCGCGACCGAATTTTTTGGCGTCTGTGGTTTTCCTCAACCCAGGACGTCAGGGTAGATGGACGATGCCGAGCTTCGCCAGGCGTTCGAGGATGCCCATGACCTCGCCGTCCGGCATGGCCGCGAGGTCGACGACGCCCTGGGCGCTCGTCTTACCATCGAGCAGCGAAAGGACGAACGCATCGCGATGATCGATCGGCGCCGCCGACAGCTCGGCGCGCGTCTTGAGGAGCCGCGGGGCGGCCACGGGAACGGCGCGAAAGTGCCTCCCGGCGATGGCCACCGCCACGTCACCGACGTCGTCGACGCGGACCGGAGGGCGGCTCGTGCGCGGACGGCGCGTGGAGATCTTGTCGGCGCGCGCCTCGCCCTCGATCGGCGGCGCGCTCTCGTGCTCGCCGCGATCGCGTGTGCCGGACATCGGCGGGATCGACGACTGCGCGTTCTTCGCATGGAGCCCGCTGCCGAGCCCTGGATTCGTGAGTGTTCTTCGCTTCGGCTTTTCCACTGTTCCCCCCCGTATCCACCCCGCGCTCGCGCTCGGCGATCCAGTATAAGAACCACGGAAACG
>JAYTBL010000816.1:0-3078 GCA_043736975.1 Polyangiaceae bacterium | reverse complement strand
CCCTGCCGAGCCCTCGCCACTCGCTTCCCCCGGATGGTGGTCCGTGCACCGCCACCTCCGACTCCTCCGGCGACAAGCCGGAGTGCGAGCGCTACGCCTCGTGCGTGAACGGCACGCGCCAGCTCTTCGACCCTTCCACGTGCAAGTGAGCGGCGTGCAAATTGAGGCAGGTGGCTTCTGACTAGCTCGTCTCGATCGCGCCGCTCGCTCAGCATCGTCACCTCGCCCGCCCCGAGACGACTCGCCGAGCACCCGCGCCCATCCCTTGATGGCCTCTCGTTCCATCGGGTTCAGGTCGCACTCCTCAGCCGTCGCATCACCTCAGCAGAGGCGAGCTGACTGAATCGCCGAACCAGAGAACGATTCTCCTTGCTGAGTGGTGGGGAGTCCCCGGGATGCGACCTGGCCGGCGCGCATCGCCTGCGGCGAACGGCGCTGCGCGTGAGCTTCAAGCCTCCCAAGCGTAGAGGTGCGCGGGCGGAGGAGGTGCGCGGGCCTTCTCCGGCCGCGTAGGGAGCAGAGGTAACGTGAGCGCGCAGCGATGACGGTAGCGGCACCGCCTGGGGACCCGCGGGAGCGCGGGAGAGTTTGGGCCGTCCGTTAGGGTTCGTAGCCACCGCCGTCAGTGGCCACGCCCTGAGCGCGGCGGCGGTGCAAGGGATCCCCCTGCGCGCAGCGAAACAGCGGACCGCGGCCGGAGAAGGCCCGCTCCCCTCCGCAGCCCCCCCCACCCCCCCACCTGGGAGCGCGCGCGAATCCGCTCGAGGGCTTGGCGATTGTCCTTCCACAGCGACGGGGGCTAGCGGGGCAGGGCGGGAGGGTAGTTTTCCACATGCCCTGCACACGGGTCTGCGAAGGATGTCCACAGGGCGTCCCCAGGCCGCGGCTTGCACGGAGCTGGCGCATTTCGTATCCCGCCTGGCCATGGATCAGACGAACGTCGACCGCGCCCTCGCAGAGCTCGAAGAGCAGCATGCCGACGATCCGGAGCGGGTCGAGGTGGTGCGTCGCACCCGCCGCTTCAAGTCGAGCTGGCTCCAGCTCGGTGAGGCGCTCAGCGAAGTGAAGCGCGGCAAGACCTGGGAAAAGTGGGGCTACGAGACCTTCGAAGCCTACGCCAAGGTCGAGCTGAAGCTGCGGATGGACACCGTCGAGAAGCTCACCGGCTCGTTCATGTTTCTTCACAAGCGCGCGCCCGAGGTGCTGAAGCGCGACCCGCTCGAGAGCCACCTCCCGAGCTACCAGGCGATCGACTTCCTGCGCCGCGCCGAGGAGCGAAACGACGAGGAGCACACGGTCTCCGCCGAGACGATGGGCGAGGTCCGCACGAAGATCCTCGACGAGGGCGTCCCGATGGCGACCGTCGCCCGGCTCTACAAGGACTCGCTCTTCCCGGTCTCCGCCGAGGGCAAGAAGACGAAGGACCGCAAGGAGCTGAAGGCCACCGCCATCAAGCTGCGCGACCTCCTCGCCGAGACCGAGGCCGTCCCGAGGCGGCTCGCATCCACGGTCGGCTCCGCGGTGGACGAGCTCCTCAGCGAGCTCGCCGCCGACGCCAAGGCCGCGTGATTCGCTACTTCGCGATCACCACGCGATTGCGACCGGTGCGCTTCGCTTCGTAGAGCGCGGCGTCGGCACGGGCGATGAGCTCGTCGGACGAGATCGAGAGCGCCGCGCCCCCCACGTGGCTCACGCCGAAGCTCGCGGTCACGCGGATGGGCCCGTTCGCGCGCTGGATCACCGCCGACTCGAGCGTGAGGCGCAGCCGCTCGGCGAGCTTGTGCGCGCCCTCCGAGTCGGAGCCCGGGAGGATCACCATGAACTCCTCGCCGCCGCAGCGGGCGGGCACGTCGCCCGTACGGACGCCTGCGCGCAGGATGTCGCCCACCTTCGCCAGGACGGCGTCCCCCGCGGGATGCCCGAACGTGTCGTTGACGACCTTGAAGAAGTCGATGTCCATCACCAGCACCGCGAGCCCGGTGCCGGCACGGGCGGCGCGCGCGAGGTCGCGCTGCAGCGCCTGCGTGAACGCGCGCTTGTTGGGGAGCGCGGTGAGCGCATCGGTCGTCGCCAAGCTCTCGAGCGCGGCGTTCGCGCGACCGAGCTCCACGGCCAGCGCGTCCTTCTCCGCGAGGAGCGCCTCGAGGCGGCGCACGAGCTGCTCGTAGCCGTTGTTCAGCTCGACGAGCTGCGCGTGCGCGTCGGTGGCGAGGCGCTGCAGATCGGCCTGCGCGTCGATGGTGCGCTCGAACCCGGAGGCAGCGCTCGTCACGAGCCCGGGCAGCTCGCGGAGGATGTCCTCGGCGACCTCAGCGGTGACCCCGAGCGCCAGGATCGAAGCCAGCGCGTCGGCGCGCACGCGGGCAACGTCGCCTCCCTCCCACGCCCCCGCTACCCGCTCCGCCGCCCACGCGATGCGCGAAAGCGGAGCCGCCGGCAGCTCGCCGTCGTGATGGTGCAGAACCGCGGCGAGCACCTCCTCCGGCAGGTGCATCGTGCGGCCGAGCTCGGCGCCGACCTGAGCGTGCTCGACGATGCCGAACGCGCGCTCGACCACCGGCCGGTGCGCCGCTGGCATGCGGGCGATCTGGCCGGCCGCGGCGAGGTCGACGCGCGCATGGCAGAGCAGGCCGAGCTCCATGAAGAGGCCCATGGTGAAGGCGTCGTCGAGGGCGACGGTGCCCACGGCGCCGGCGAGCAGGCGCGCGGCGACCGCACGACGGAGCGAGATGGTGAGGAGGACGGTACCGTCCTGCCCCGTCGGTACCATGTCGCTGAGCACGAGGCTCAGCGCGATGTTGCGGAGCCCGCGCACGCCGAGCATCGCGCAGGCGCGCCCGATCTCGGAGATGGTGCGACCCATGCCGTACGCCGCGCTGTTCACGATCGAGAGCACGCGCGCGGCAAAACCCGGGTCGCCCGACGCGAGCAGCGACAGCGCGGCCACCGTCACATCCTCCTTCACCGCCTTCTCGACGATCTGGGTCGCCACGAGACTGAGCGGCTTCGGCTTGCCGACGGCGCCTCGCTCGAGGCGAGTGGGAGAACGCAGAGCACTGGCCGGGGGGGCTGCTGGCA